>DASTOZ010000238.1:0-12356 GCA_035762365.1 Pyrinomonadaceae bacterium
AACACAGATTCGAACTAATCCTGATTCAAGAAGACTGATCGTCAGCGGCTGGGACCCGCGTCAGGCTGACAATGTGGACCTCCCGCCGTGTCACACGTTGTTTCAATTCAAAGTCGAGAACGGAAGGATCCTGCATTGCCAGCTCTATCAACGATCCGCCGACGCGTTTCTCGGCGTCCCTTTCAACATCAGCTCGTACGCGCTGCTGATGCACATGATCGCACACGTCACGGAGCTCGAGGTCGGCGACTTCATCTACACCCTCGGCGATTACCACATCTACAAGAACCATCTCGAGCAGGTGCAAGAGTTGTTGTCGCGCGAACCTTTTCCGCTGCCGGAGTTGAAGATCAACGCAAATGAGTTACGCGGATTGGATGGGTTATTACGAATTAAGTACGAACACCTCGAACTGATCGGCTACAAATCACACGGCAAGATCGCCGCGCCAGTCGCGGTTTAAGGGAACACATGATCATCGGCATCGCAGCAGTCGATCGCAAAGGCGCGATAGGAAAGGGCGGCAAGCTCCCGTGGCACTACTCCGCGGACATGAAGTTTTTCCGCGAAACGACAACGGGGCATGCGGTCGTGATGGGTCGGAAGACATGGCTCACCCTCGGCAAGCCGTTGAAGAACCGGTTGAATATCGTGTTGAGTCGCGATCCGAGTATCGAGCCTCAGGAGTCGCTGCTGGTGCTCGCGGACATCGACAGTGTCATCTCGTTGAACAACTCGCTCACGACGGATCTGTTCGTGATCGGCGGCGCGCAGATTTACACTGCTTTCCTGCCGCAGATTGAGAAGTGGATCATTACTGAAGTGCCGTTGACGGTTTCGGGCGCCGACACTTTCATGCCGGAAGGCTATCTGGATGGTTTTAAATCCGTATCTTCAAAACCGCTCGACGAAGGGCTCGTCGTTAAGTTCTACGACCGGCGTTAGAACAGTTCGTCCAACGCCTCGTCAACCGATCGCACGCCAACAACACGGATTCCAAGCAATCGTTCCAAGCCGGCAACATTCGACGCCGGCATCACGATCTTTTTGAATCCCAGCGCCTGCGCTTCTTTGACGCGCACGGCCGCCTGCATCGCGCCGCGCACTTCGCCAGTCAAACCAATCTCCCCAAACACCGCCGTGTGCGGATCTATCGCCACGTTCTTGAAACTCGACGCGATCGCGGTCACAACGCCGAGGTCCGCAGCGGGTTCGTCAACTTCCAAACCGCCCGCGATGTTCACGAACACGTCGTCGCCCATGAGTTGCATGCCCACGCGTTTCTCGAGCATCGCAATCAACAGCGAAACACGGTTCTGGTCCAACCCCTGCGTCATGCGTCGTCCGCTGCCGAACTTCGTCCCCGAAACGAGCGCCTGAATCTCGACGAGCAGCGGGCGCGTTCCTTCCATGCACGCGCTGACGACCGACCCGGCCGCGTTCTGAGGTCGCTCCTGAAGAAACATCTGCGACGGATTCGCGACGGGCATCAACCCCGTCCCCGTCATCTCGAACACGCCGACTTCATTCGCCGCGCCGAAACGGTTTTTCGCTGCACGCACGATGCGATGGTTGTGATGACGTTCGCCTTCGAAATACAACACCGTATCGACGATGTGTTCGAGCGCCTTCGGGCCGGCAATCGATCCCTCTTTGTTGATGTGACCGATCAGAAAAACGGGAACGCCGCGGTTCTTCGCCAGCAGCAGAAACTGGTGCGCGACTTCCCTCACCTGCGAAATCGAACCCGGCGCTGCTTCGATCGCGCTCGCGAAGACTGTTTGAATCGAGTCGACGATGACCGCGCCGGGATTGAGACGATCGATCTCGTGGAAGATCTTTTCGAGATTGGTTTCGGGAAGGAGGTAGAGGTTCTTTGCGGTGACGCCGATCCGATCGCCGCGCAGTTTGATCTGGCGTTCGGATTCTTCGCCGGAGACGTACAGCACGACGGTGCTCGCGCCGCTGAGTCGATCGGCGACCTGAAGCAGCAGCGTGCTCTTGCCGATGCCGGGATCGCCGCCGATCAAAACGAGCGTGCCGGGGACGATGCCGCCGCCGAGCACGCGATCGAATTCAGTCACGCCCGACGAGACGCGCAGATCGTCTTGCGGTTCGATCTCCGTGAACGCAACCGCCGAAACTTCGCGCAACGCGAACCCGTTGCGAGATGCTTTTCGTGCCCGCTCCTCGACGAGTGAGTTCCACTCGCCGCATTCCGGACACTTGCCAAGCCACTTGGCTGACTGAAAGTTACAACTCTGGCAGACAAAGATCGTTTCTGACTTCTTCACGCTTTACAACAGTTCCTTGACGTTCTCCGTGGGCCGGCCAAGCACAGCGCGATCGCCGCGTTCGACGATCGGGCGCTGTAGCAGGTCCGGATGTTCAACCATCAAACCGATCAACTCGCTGTCGCTCAACTCTTTTGTTGCCAATCCGAGTTCCTTGTAGATCGGCTCGCCCTTTCGTAGGAGGTCACGGGGTTTGACGTTCATCTTGCGAATGAGCTCCGTGAGTTTTTTCTTCGTTAACGGTTCGATGTAATAGTTAACCTTTTCGAACGGAATGCCGCTCTCCCGGAGCAGCTTGTCCATCTCCCGGCACTTCGTTCAAGTCGGTTTTTCGTAGACCGTGATCTTGTCTGACATTTTGAGAATTCCTTTTTCACTCGCGGGAAACACATTTAATCGAAACCCGAACGCGTTACGGAAATATACCGCGCACTCTCGTCGCTTCCGCCACGCGACCGACGGCGAGAATGTAAGCACCGGTGCGCATGTCGGTGTTGTAATGCTGCGCCGTCTCATGCACCGCGTTGAATGCAGTATTGATCGTCTGCTCCAGCGTGTCGTTGATCTGTCGTTCCGACCAGAAGAACGAATACTGATCCTGCACCCATTCGTAGTAACTCACCGTCACGCCACCAGCATTCGCAAGAATATCAGGAATCAGAAACACGCCCTCGTCATCGAGCACACGATCGGCGCCCGGCGTCGTCGGACCATTCGCCAACTCGGCGATGATCTTCGCTTTCACCTGTCCGACATTCTTCATCGTGATCGCATTTTCCAGCGCCGACGGCAGAAGAATATCGCAATCGACCCCGATCATGTCTTCCGGCGCAACTTCTTTTGCGCCTTTCAAACCCGCCAACGACTTCGTCACCTCTTTGTGTTTCAAAGCTTCGGCAACGTCGATGCCGTTCTCAGCGTAGACGCCGACTTTCGAGTCGCATGCCGCAACAACACGCGCGCCGTCTTCAGCAACGAGCCTTGCGATGTTTGCGCCTGCGTTGCCGAAGCCGTGTATCGCAACGCGCGCGTCTTGCAAACTCATTCCTTTCACGCGGCACGCTTCACGCAATGCGTACAAGCAGCCGCGCGCAGTCGCTTCCGCACGACCCTGCGATCCGCCAAGCGAGATTGGTTTGCCAGTGACGACGCCGAGCTCCGTATGACCACGCACCATCGAGATGGTGTCCATGATCCACGCCATGGTCTGTTCGTCGGTGTAGACGTCAGGGGCCGGGATATCGCGGTCTGGGCCAATGATCGGAGCAATCTCAAACGCGTAACGTCGCGTGAGCCGTTCCAGCTCGTTGCGGGAAAGACTCTTCGGATCGCAAATCACACCTCCTTTGCCGCCGCCGTAAGGAATACCGACCGTGGCGCACTTCCACGTCATCCACGAAGCAAGGGCCTTAACTTCGTCGAGCGTCACGTTCGGGTGGTAGCGAATGCCGCCTTTCGCGGGACCACGCGCGATGTTGTGCTGCACGCGATATCCTTCAAACACCTGGACGTCGCCGCCGTCCATCTTGACCGGAATCGAAACGATCAGTTGTCGCTTGGCATTCTCCAACACATGCCGCATTGAGGGTTCGAGTTCCAGGTAATCAGCTGCGCGATTGAACTGTTGTTTGGCAATTTCGAAGGGATTGAGCTGTTCCTGGAAAGCCTTTTGAGTCGCCATGCATTCAGCTCCTGGGAAAGATTGGGTGGGAAAGCGCGTCAATCGTAAGGGCTGGGAAAAGATGTTTCAAGTTTACGGGAACCACTTGCATGAATTGGTGTCTAATGGCTTCGAGTAGCTCCCGCGACCCGATGGCACCGGCAACTAGCGGACTCACGATTTCCTGTTGCAAAAGCGTGGACCGCATACGGCATCGGAGGAGCGGAATGTTTAATAACCTTATCGAATCAAGCTCACACGCAAAGGAATTCAAGCGGCGGGGATCGTTTCTTCTGTTCACGACGGCGACGTACGTGGTCCTCTTTGTAATCACTGGCGTGATCAGCATCTACGCCTACGACGCGCGGCTCGAACAACAGAATCTGGAATTGGTCAGTTTGGTTGCTCCGGTGGAGTGGGTCCAACCGGAACGAACGCCCGCGGTGCAGCCTGACAGACAACCAACTCGGAACAACGATAACCAATCGAACATACCGACCCGAGCGATCGCGATGGCGCCCGTCGATACGCCGGAAAGACCACCCGACGTCGTTTCTACAACTCCAAACGTCAACCTGCCTAGACCCAACGGTATCTATCGTGTCACTGGAGAGGACTCCAACCCTCCGGGGTTGGGTGGGCCAGGGAATCCATCCGCCGGCGGCGGCGGCCGACAGGTGCAGCCTTCCCGTCCGATTGAAATCGAAGAGCCGCCTCCCGCGCCCGAACAACCGAAAGTACCGAAGGTCATCAGCAAGGGAGTGATCACAGGGCAGGCGACGTCGTTGCCCCAACCGCCTTATCCGCCAATCGCGAGGACGGCAGGCATTCAGGGAAGGGTGAGCGTTCAAGTGCTGATCGACGAGCACGGAAATGTCATCTCGGCGACGCCGATCGACGGACATCCCATGCTTAAGTTAGCTGCCCAAAAAGCGGCGATGCAGGCTAAGTTCAAACCAACGCTCTTGAGTGAACAGCCAGTGAAAGTTTCGGGCGTGATCACCTACGACTTCCGACTCAGCAGGTAGATTTAACGACGAGAACAGGTACAGACGCGCTACCCGCCAATGCAAAGAGGTACGAGAGCCATCGCTTCTCGTACCTCTCCCGCCGTTCCCAGCCTATTAGTTCAACTGCGGTCGCGGATGATTCCCTTGCCGCGTCCGGTCATGACTTCCTTGCCGTGCTGGTTCGTGCACTTCCACTCCGAATCGATGTCTGTATAACCATCCGCCGGCGTGGCTTCGAGCAGCGTTACAACGCATTCGATCGTGTCGCCGGAAAACACCGGACGGTGAAACCGGAAAGTCATCTCATACGCGATCAGGTTCATGTCGCCGCCAATCTTCGTCGGCAAACTCGCAGTCAACAGCCCATGGGCCATCAACCGTCCCTTTTCGTCAGGCACATGGTGATGCTCCCCCTCGTCACCCGACAGGCGCGCAAACAGACGAATGTCTTCCTCGGTAAAGGTCCGCTTCCATGACAACGTATCGCCGGTTTTCATATCGATCGCGAGTTAATCACAAAAGGCACAAAACACACAAAAGGCACAGAAGGCTCCAATCAGGGCCGGGGCTCCAATCAGGGCCGGGGCTACTCTTCCCCTTTTTACATCTCTTGTGCGTTTGTGGCTCTTGTGCCTCTTGTGGTTGAAAGCTCTTGTGGTTCAAAGCCCGCTAGCCCAACGAACAATCTCATTCATCGCCTTTTCGTAAATCTCTTCCTGCGGCACGCCAAACTTCTTCGGCGCCTTGAACGAGTGATCGCCACCTTCGATCACATGGATCTTCGCCGCCGGTCGCAAACCTTTGATGAACGGCTGAATCTCTTCCGGCGTGCCGAGCGCATCGCGAGTGCCCTGCACAAACAGCATTGGCTTACGAATGTGCTGGAGATGTTCGACGCGGAGCTTCTCAGGGGCGCCGGGCGGATGAAGCGGATAACCAAGAAAGACCAACCCGTAGATCTGATCCGCCAGCGGTTCCTTGCCCTGAGAGGCAGCCGCCGCGACCTGCGAAGCGATGCGCCCGCCCATCGACTTCCCTCCGATCACCAACCGGTTGTTCTTCAGTTTTCGCTGCTTGACTGCCGTGTCGATCGCGGCGCGAAAGCATGATTCCAACTTCCCTTTCTGATCCGGCACCGAGCGTCCCTGCTCCATGTAGATGAAGTTGAACGTCATCACGTCGACGCCACGCGACGCCAAACCACTCGCAAACATGCGCATGAAACCACTGTCCTGGCTTGCGCCTGCTCCATGGCCCAGCACCGCGGTCAACCCGGCGCGTTCCTTTTTGGCAGCGGCGTAAAGAAGGGCCGTCACCGAATCGTTCTCATTGACGCTGACGGTCAGCTTCTCTGTTTCCGTGGGCATTTACTTGATCAGGTTTCCTTAGCCAACATCGCCAGCGCGTCCTGCTCTTCGTTCTTGAAGCGCTTGGACACACCCGCCTGCACACTCGGTGAACTCTTCGAAAAGTAAGCTAGATTGCCGTCGGGTTTCTTGCGACCTCGTTCCGCGTAGATCGCGCTGATTAGTTGTTTGTCGAAGTCGGGATCTGTTGGTTTGCTCGTCACGTTGGCAAATGCTTTGTGAATGATCGGCGTCGCGCCACCGTGTTGCACGGCGGTGGACCAAACGACGTCTTGCAGTGCGCGGCTGCGCGTGTTCACGTCGACACCATCGTCGGCGAGTATCTTCGCGGCGAGCAGATCGTAATGACTCTTCTTGATGAACGCGTGCTGGGCGCGTTGAAAGTCGGTAGTTTCGCTCGCGGCGATACGTTTCCAACAAGCCGTAAACGGCGCAGTGCCGGGGGTGAGTCCCTGAAAGTCGGTGGCCCATTGAAAACCAGCTTGCCCGACAAAACGCGCGACCGTGCCCATCTTCGTCGCCATCTGATACGAGCCGTACGAGACACCGCCGGGATCACCGGAGCCCGTCGAAACGGTTCCTGGTCCACGGCCGCCTGTTTCGTACTTCGCCGACAACTCGCCCAGTAAGTCGGCCAACGCTTCCCCCAACGCGCCTGCTGCTGATTGTGCCGGACGTGTAGTGGGCATCTGCGGGAGGGGCTTCGTGTTGTCGGTAGTTAAGTCTGACAAGCCGTTTGGCAATGTGAGCACATCGCCGGCCTTGATTCTGTTTGGATCGGAGATCTGGGGGTTCGCTTTCAACAGTTGATCGGTCGAGCAGCCGTGGAGCCTGGCGATTTTGGAGAGCGTGTCACCCGGCTTTACCGTATAAGTCATTGAGAGGATCTCCTTTTTTATCAGACCGTTCGCGAGGAAATCGAATAGTAGTAAACGCGTTACGGCGGAGTCAATGATGTTCAAGATAGAGCCGCGGAACGCGTTCGCCAATGCCGCAAGTTACTTCGTATGACAGTGTTCCGGCAGTGCGCGCGAGATCTTCCGCGGCGATGTTTGGGCCAACATTGTCGCGGTCCCAACCGAGCAGAGTTACTTTGTCGCCCACCTCGACACCGGAAACATTCGTCACGTCGATCAACGTCAGATCCATCGAAATGCGTCCGACTACCGGCGCGTACGTGCCGCGCACGATCACGTTTGCGCGGTTCGACAACGCCCGCATGTAGCCGTCGTGATAACCGATGGGCAGCGTCGCGATCAGACTCTTGCGCGACGCTTCAAACGTGCAGCCGTAGCCGATCGTCTCGCCGGGCGGCACCCACTTCAACATGCTGATCCGTGAATGAAGCGACATCACGGGCGCGAGTTGTGGATCTGAAACCGTCATCGGCAGCACATCGCGCCACAGGCCATACAGCACGCCGCCAGGACGCACGATGTTTCCCCACGCTTCGCGATGACCATAGATGCCCGCTGAGTTTGAGAGATGAAGATACGTCGGATGAAACCCGGCCTGACGAAACACACCGGCGGCTTCCTCGAATCGATTGATCTGATCGCGAGTCAACGGTTTGCACGAGGCGTCGTCAGCGGCGGCGAGGTGACTCATCAGTCCGTCGATGCGTACGTTGCGAAAGCGAGCGAGCTGCGGGACGAATTCCGTTAGTTGATCCACGCGAACGCCGAGCCGGCCCATTCCGGTGTCGATCTTGATGTGTACGTCGACGACAGTGCCTGCGTCTGTGGCGGCCTGGTTGAGTGACTCGAGCATGTCGAGTCGATAGACAACGGGTGTGAGTCGATGCTGAAGACAGGCGACTGTTTGATCGGGCCAGAAACCGCCGAGGCAAAGAATGGGTTGCGTGATGCCTGAAGCGCGCAACTGAATTCCCTCCTCCGGAATCGCGACTCCGAACCAGTCGGCGCCTTCGCGTGCGAGACGGCGCGCGCATTCGACTGCGCCATGGCCGTACGCGTCCGCCTTGACGATCGCCATGACGCGGGCTGTGGGGCTGACGAGGTTCTTGACGTGTTTGAAGTTTGCAGCGAGATTGTCGAGATGTATCTCGGCCCACGTTGGCCGTCCGGAAAGGTTGATTTGCTCGTCAGGGAATGAAGGCGATGATGGCATGGAGTGTAGTTTACCCGCGTTATCCGTGTTGTAATAGTGGCCGCTTATGAAAGTTGCTTATGGATTAAAAGCACATTCCGGATGGGCGGCGTTGGTCGCACTCGGGAAAAGCGACGGCGAATTTGTCGTCGTCGATCGACGTCGCGTGGAGCTGGTCGAAGAAGAATGGGCGCGACAACCGTATCACGCAGCGGAGGAGTTGGACGCGGAGGCTGCGCGGAAGCTGGTTAAGGAGGGGATCGATTCGGCATATCGTATCGCGACTCGCGAAATGCGCGCGATGCTTGATCGAGAGCGCAAAAGAAAGAACGAGGTTGTAGCGTGCGCTGTTCTGGTGGGAAATCCGATGCCGGAGTGGAGTGTCGAACAGATTCTGGCCGTACACTTTCGCATGCATCAGGCCGAGGGCGTGTTATTTCGCGACGCTTTGATAAACGCCGCGCGGAAGTGTTCGACGAAAGTTATTGAGGTTCCGGAGAAGACCTTGTTAAGCTACGCTTCTGAAGCGCTGCGAACGTCCGGCGCCGATCTATCACAAACCATCTCCGCATTCGGCAAGCGCACCGGCCCTCCCTGGGGCAAAGACCAGAAAGACGCGGCGCTCGCCGCGATGGTGGCATTCGCTTGAGAACCCACTTTGATTGTTATGAAAGTTTTATTGAGCTTGTTACTTGGCGCTCTCGTTGCGGTTCCTTTCAATCTCACAAACTCCGCAGCCGCGCCAGCGCCACAGACGCGCGATAACTGGCGCAGCGCACGCACGAACAATCTGCTGGTGATCGGAAATGCTGACGCCGAGAAGTTGCGTCAGGTCGCAGCGTGGCTGGAGTTCTTTCACAGCGCTTTTGCGCGGCTCGTTTCGCGCAATGTGCTTGACGCTTCAGTTCCGACAACGGTGATCCTGTTTCGTGACGAAGCGTCGTTCACGCCGTTCAAACCGCTGTACCAGGGCCGTCCGGCAAACGTCGCCGGGTTCTTTCAACCGGGCGAGGACGTCAACTACATCGCCATTTCACTCGACCCCGGCGAAAGAGATCCGTTCAGCACGGCGTTTCACGAGTACGTTCACCTGCACCTGAAAGACAACGTACCCAACACACCGCTCTGGCTCAACGAGGGACTCGCGGAGTTCTACGGCACGATGCAGTTTTCAGGCGGCGAAGCAACGTTAGGCGCTCCGCTGAATCACTATATTCGCCTGCTGCGCGAGCAGGAGATGCTGCCGCTCGAAACCCTCTTCTCGATCGGCACAAACTCACCGCACTACAACGAGCAGGAAAAAAGCGGAGTCTTCTACGGCGAGTCGTGGGCGTTGGTCCATTACCTGATGCTCGGCGGTGGCAGCAACCGTCAGGAACAGTTCAAACGGTTCCTCCAACAAGTGAGCCGCGGCGAATCAGCGGCAAGAGCGTTGGAAGATTCGTTTGGGACGAGTCTTGGCGCCATCGAGAACGAGTTGAAAGCGTACGTGCGTCGCGGCGAGTTTTCCGCGTTACGAATCGCGACTGCCGATCCGGAAGCTTACGCTTCCTACACTGCAATGCAGCGCTCTTCGCTCACCGAAGGCGAAGCAAATTACTACCTCGGCGACTTACTCTTCCACATCAATCGCGAAGCCGATGCCGAACGTTACTTCAAACAGGCGATTGCACTCGACCCGGACCTCCGGCAGGCACACGCGGCGCTCGGCGTCATCTACTCCTTTCAAAAACGGTACGCCGACGCGAAGAAACATCTGCAACGAGCAACCGAGTCGCAGCAGAATTACCTGGTTCATTACCTCTACGCGTTTGTACTGAGTCGCGAAGGCGTTTCATCGACTGGCCGCATCACGGACTACGCTCGCGAAACCGCGACTCTGATGCGGGACAACCTGTTGAAGTCGATCAAACTGGCGCCGTCGTATGCGCCGTCACACTATCTGCTGGCGCTCGTCGATCTCGTCACGAACGAACGTCTTGACGAAGCGCTGGAGATGGCCCAGAAAGCCCGTCAACTCGCGCCCGGCAAAGCGAGCTATGCTCTGCTGTTGGCTCAGATCCATTTGCGCCGCTCCGAACCGGCTGAAGCGCGCGCGATCCTCGAATCACTCACGCGCAGTTCCGAAACGGCCGTCCGAAATGAAGCACAGGGACTGCTCGACTCGTTGGCCCAGACGAACACAAACGGCGGAGCGAATCGCGACGCGACAAGCTCGCGCCAGGTAAGCGGGGCAATGATCTCAGAGCCCACCGAAACCGGATCGTCGCCGCGGATGATTGGCGGCGGCTCGGGTGGCAGCGTCGAGATGAGAGATGGACGAACTATCGATAGCTCCGGTTCGTTGCCGAGCGTCGACGAAGTTCTCAATCGCTATATCGAGGCGATGGGCGGTGCGGCTGCTATCAACAAGTACACCAGTCGCGTAACGACGGGCACACTCGACGTCGCGGGCATCAGCCGCGGCGGCAGCTTCGAACAATACGCGCAGGCGCCGAACAAATTCTTGATGGTGATGGAAGCGCACCCGTTCGGGAAGATGCGAATGGGCTTCAACGGCAAGTCTGGCTGGATGCTCGCGGACGCGAAGGTGCATCCGATCACGGGAACCGATCTCGCAATCCTGCAACGCGACGCCGACTTCTACTCGCCTCTCCGAACGAAGAACAACTACGCGAAAGTTACGTTGCCGGGCATGAGCAAGATTGGTTACCGCGAAGTCTACGTGCTCGACTTACAGCCAACGACCGGTCCGCTGGAGCGACTGTATCTAGACGCTGTCACATTCCTGCCCGTGCGTATGAACACAGTGAGAACGATGGGACGCGCGGGAGAACCGGTGGAGATCTATTTCGACGATTGGCGAGACGTCGACGGCGTGAAGTATCCGTTCAGCATCAGCCAGAACTCCCCCAGCGTGAGGCTTGGTTTCACGATAAAAGAGATCCGGCATAACGTGCCGATCGACGCGAAGATGTTCGACTCTTCGCGGCCGAAATAACGCTTACTCGCGATATAGATTATCGAAGCGCATGCTCGACGGGGTGAAGCGGAGATCGACGGTGCCCGTTGGACCATTGCGCTGCTTCGCGATGATCAACTCCGCGACGTTCTTTCGATCCTCCGGCATCGCATCCCGTTCTTCCGGCGTCTTGTACTGCTCCTCGCGAAAGATAAACGCAACCAGGTCCGCATCCTGTTCGAGTGCTCCCGACTCGCGCAAGTCAGCCAGTTGCGGCCGGTGATCCGAACGCGACTCCGGCGCGCGCGAGAGCTGCGACAACGCCACGAGCGGCACGTTCAACTCTTTTGCCAGTCCTTTCAACTCGCGCGAGATCTGCGACACCTCCTGCTGGCGTGACTCCACACGCTTGGACGAACCTGACATCAACTGCAAATAGTCGACGATGATCAAATCGAGCCGCTTCTGCTCGGCTGCCAATCGCCGCGCCTTCGCGCGCATTTCGAGAACGCTGATACCGGGCGTGTCGTCGAGGAAGATCTTCGTATCGGCGAGTACGCCGAGCGATTTCGCGATCTGCGCCCATTCGAGTCGCGAAAGAAACCCGTTGCGAAAACGCTGCGCGTCGATGTTGCCCTGCGAGCAAAGCATGCGCATCACCAGCGATTCCTTCGACATTTCAAGCGAGAACACGCCAACAACCGCGCCAGCGTGAATCGCCGCGTTTTCGGCGAGCATTAGCGCGAAACTCGTTTTCCCCATCGATGGACGCGCGGCGAGAATGATCAGGTCGGACGCTTGCAGACCGGACGTCATCTTGTCGAGATCCTGGAAACCAGTGGTGAGACCGGTCAACACCGCCGCCCGGCCCTCCATCTCCTGGACCTTTTCGAGCAACTGTTCGGCGATCGGCTTCACGTGAACGAAGCCTTGCCTGATCCGTTCATCGGCAAG
>DASTOZ010000239.1:0-7696 GCA_035762365.1 Pyrinomonadaceae bacterium
CAGTTTCGCCATCACCGGCAGAATCTCGTTGATGGGTGAGCGGAAGAGAATTCTCAACGAGTTATCGCCGGTCTTCAGCGCCTGTTTCGCGTTGATTCGCCAGGTGCGAAACATGTTGTCGGCATTCAGCAGCAGTTGATCGTTTAGATACACCTCCGCATACGTGTCGAGACCCTCGAACACCAACTCCACGTTCTCGCGATTCATGATCTGTGGCGTGATCTTGAACGTGGTTCTGTATTCCCAGTTCGTCTTGCCGATCCATTGCTGCTTCTTTTCGTTGTCGCGATAAAACGGATCTTCGATCAGCTTATTAGCGAGTAAGTCGGTATGAACGCAGCCGGGCACCGTCGCGTTGTGCCAATCCGGTTTTCCGGCTTCGCGAAACTGCCAACCCGCGTCGATCGAAATAACAGTCTTGCCGGAGTTCGTGGCCGGCTGTCCGTTAGCGACGACAAAGGATAGAACGAGCAGCATTGGACCAAGCCACCAGCGGAGTTTTGTCTTCAAAAGTGAATTCTCCCGCACCCAGAGATTTGTTTTCTAAATTGGTACGCTAGGCCGTCGCCGCCACGCATTGACTGCATGAACCGCAAACAAGGCAAACGCCTGGCTGGTGACCGCTATCGCAATTGACGACACAATCCTCGCACAGAACGTGGCCGGCCGCACAGGTGAGTGTTGCGGATGGTCCCCCACAATTGCTACATACTGTTTCACCGGCAGTTTGTGGCTCCGGCAGATTTTCCAGGTCCAGGAAGAAGGTGCTTCTGTCGGTTGGTAACTCGTTCAAGTGTTCGGCCGCCCATTGCGCCGCCTCGCCGTTCAGGGGACTCTTGATGTTGTAGCTTTGAAAGGCAAGCATCTCGCACACTCTCATCACTACGCTGCAAAGCGATTCAGAAGCACTCCAGTTATCCGTGATGCAAACAGCGTGAGGAGCAATGTTGGGATGGAAAACCGGCGTCAACATCCGGCATATTGGCGCGTCGCGCGGATAGCCGCGTGGCAACCTGATTTCCAGCCGATGCCGCTCTGCATACGACAATTTCTCCCCGCGCTGTTGCAGAGAACGCACCAACAGAAACAAGCGATAGACTTCGGGTGGATTGCCGGATACCCCTTCAGTTTCAATATGCGGATGGACTCGAATGAGTCTGCGCATCGTCTCATAATCTGACTGAAGGCGTAGCAACCGCACGTTATTCATGTTTGCTTCTCCCGTAATGAAGAGTCACTGAGCGCGTCAGAGTTTTGCCTGTTTGAATTTTTCTATGTCAGACACCGTTGCCGAGTCGAGAATTACAAACTGACTATCGTCACCGTCTTCGCCAAGCGACGTCATCAAGCCCAACAACCGTCCGCTTTCGTCGTAGATCGCGCTTCCGAGATCCCTTGGCGCCAGCCCGAGATCGATTGTCACAGCACAACGCCAGCCCACACTCGTTCGCGCCCCAAGCCGGCTGAGAACCGTCGCCTGTTCATATCGCCATCCGTAGATCGGGTTTGGAACAACCAGCACCGCTTGACTGGGGATGATTGCTTCCGCCGTTGGGTGAAACTGGACCTGCGCCGGAGGTTTATCTCCTTCGACTTCCACGATCGCGAGACTGTTGGGATTTGTAGAAGCCGCGCGAAAACGACCTGGCAAGGTGCGCCCGTCAGTGAAGTTCACCCACAGGTCGTTCGGCTGAATTGGCCCATTGCCATTCGCGTCGAAGAAGGGGACTGTAATTATCAGGATTCGCCCCGATTCAGCCGCGAAGATGATGCCGGCCCGCTTGAAGGATCGGTAGCGATTTCTCGTCGGATCGTGCACCTGTACCACGACCGTTGCGTTTCCCAGACGTTGGACATTTGCGTCGTTGCTCGACGTTGCCGCTGATAGAGAACGAACTCTTTCGGTCTTGGACCAGCAGACAACGGCGGCTACGAACAGGACTACAGCAAGGACGATCGAGAGACTGCCGGCAATGCGAAATGCGGTTTGCCTGTATCGCCGTTGCACGCCCAGAAACAAAACACTCCCGCTCAACCCGATCGCAAGCAGCGTTAACGTTCCTGCAATTAACGTGAGGGTGTTAAAACGATTCAAGACGTTTATGCCTGAAAGTCCCTGCGGCGGTTGGCGAAAAAAGTAGAACAGCAAAACAATTGCAGCGGCGCTGACGACCAGAGACGAAACCAGCAGCATCCATGTGCCCGTGCTTACTTTAGCCGTAGGACGTGCTTGTGCGGCGAGTTTTGAATCCGGAACAGCGAGGCTCTCGGGCGAGATGTTGATCGCCTGATTGCTGGTGGCAAAACTGCTCCAGGCCCAGTTGGACTTGCAGCCGTTACAGACTTGACCCTCCCGCAGTACAACGGGCCCTTTCTTACCGCAGCGAGGACAAACGTGAGAACCCATGCCTCACAGACCAATCATGAGAAGAAGAATAACTAACATGTACACGAACCCGATCAACGTGGCTCCGTAACCCAGTGCGAGATACGTTCCTGCTTCACCAATCAACAGCGTGCGCGAGCGATAGGCCTGTATTCCCGCGATGGCGCCAGTAACCGGCGCCGCTATGCCAAGAATCGTGGCAACGAATAGCCAGACTAACTGCCTCCGTCTCGATCTGATCATGGCTTCCTCGCTTACCCACTCTTGATAGTCTGCGGCGGTCATAGGATCGGCCCATGGAAACCGCGCTCCACAAGTACAGAACATTACGCCCGCGGGAATCTGTCTTGAGCATGACGGGCAGGTTTTTTCGTCGCCCCAACCGCGAGTGGTTGAAGTAGGCATGGGAGGTTTTTCCGCGACGCTCGCAGCCTTACATCCATACGTGGCGCACCCGCCCATTTCTTTCCAGCAGATCTCGTGATAGGGCGATTCACACTCCGTGCAAGTGAAGAAGAGATCCAGGTCAGAAATCAGGGTGTTGCAGATAGAACAACGTTTCACAGTGCCCTCCAGGTAGTTGCCGTCGCACCGAACTCAGGGTCGGCCGCCCGCGATTGCGCTGAGGATATAAAGGACGAAGAGACCTATTTCTATACCGCCTATTATCTGGGCCGCTGTCGCGATACCTTCGCCTTCGTATCTTGGATCGGCGGCAATCGTTCGTTTGGCTGATGCACCTCTCGCTATCGCGAGCGGGCCGAGTATGATTCCGAAGCAAAACAGGCCGATGATTGCGTATTTGAGCGCTTCCTTTGCTTCGGGCGCCGTCTGTTTAACTCCCGTGTATTCTCCGCCGGCTACGGGCTGACGACATCGAAAACAAACACCGTAAACAATGTCGCCGCAGCTCGGGCAGAAGCTCTCGCCCGGACTCAACTGGCGCACAGGTCTGGGAGCCGCCGCGGTCGCTACGCCTGCAAGTTGTTGCAGGGGGCGATTGACACATGAAGGATCGCCGTTGCATCCGTTGTGCTGGTCCCAGCACCGAACATGGTGCGGACTCTCACACGCTTCGCAGATCGCCCCGTCCTCTCCGAGGATCAACGAATCATGGCACCAGCGACAAAGCAAACCTTCATACCGTTTATTGATCTTTAGGCGTCGTACTGTTTCAGACATAGCGAATCTCCTTCGAAGGTTTGTCTATGGGCCACACCTTTTTGTTAACAATCTAGAATTGTGCGAGAGCTTCATCTTTAACGAGTTCACGCGTCCGCTTTCGGGCGCGTTCTTCGAAATCAAGGATTGTGTCGCCCAACGTGATTTGGTCGCCTGATACCAGGCGCCGCCGGCCGACCGCGATGTTGTTTACCAGGACCGGAGCATCGTCACTGGACTTCGTGATCTCGTAGCCGCTGCCAACACGATGAAGTGATGCGTGTTGCGGCGCCACTTTCTTATCTTTGATCAAGTAGATTGACGAAGTTGGTGAAGAGCCAATGGTGGTTGGGTTCTGATAAAGAATAAAAGCCTTACCGCGCAACGGTCCCGTGCGAACGCGCAGCCAGCCCTCTCGCCCGAGTCGTTCGCTTAGAGCTACGAATAGTCCGATCGATGATCCAACCGCAGCTAACCCAACAAACCGCATGATGGCGCCCTGCTCGATCGAGGGAAACAGGAAGCGATTGATCGGATCGAACAAGAGTCCTCCAACAACACCTCCTACAAGGCCGCCCATGAAAGAAGCGCGCATTTGCGCCCGTGTGCTGCGAATCGTGTTGATGCCGAATCCGAGTGCTGCCCCGAAGATGGCCCATCCCAAACTACGCATGATGATGAAGCCGAAGAAGAAGGAAGGATGCCAGGCGGTTATGTCCACGGCTTCCGCCGGACTCGGTGGGTTCGGCAGGGCCACGATGAATTGAAAGAGAATTCCCATTGGAATCAGAGCGAGGACAGAAAAAAGGACCGTGAGGCCGAGATTGCCCAGCCAGCGGCTCACATTGCCGCGAAGTCTTCGACTGGCAAAACCGTCAGCCACAAATATGAAGAAGACAATCAACGTGGCAGTCAGCGGAAAGAGCAGAAAAAACGCGCTCTCGTCCGCGGACGTGTCATCGAGCGATGGTTCGAGAAGCAACCAGGTGACTACTCCGCCCAGCAGACCCGCGAGAGGTGTGAAGAAGAGATGCGACAGTAATAGACGACGCAACGGTGAAACAGGTTCCTCGGCGATAGGTTGCGCCTGCTGCGTCAGCGCCTTTGCGTGAGCCAACGTCGAATCGACTACGGGCTCGTATAACTCATCGCGGGATATGTGAAGTGTTGGATCCATCTTATTAGCCTCTACGAGTTTGAATCCTCGAGCGCTCGAGCGGTGTTGCCGGTGCGAGCAAACGATCACTTTTGCGGTTGCGGTTGAGCGTCGCTCTTGTTCGTCTCCGTCAATGACGGAAGAGTTCCCTGCTGTTCAAAAGCCTTGAGCTGCTGCTCATACTCGCCTTTCCGTTCCGGATCGGCGACCGCCGCTCGTTTGAGAAGGTCCGAAACTCGCGCGGCGTCGCCGTCTCGCGCTGCCTCCCTCGCCAATTGCACGTACAAGTCGCCAATCAAGGCATGCTGAACTGCAAGGTCTCGCGCTACGAATTCGGGTGTATGTTTGCTGCGAATCACCTTCTCCAATTGCTGTAGCATCTGGCTGGCAACAACTCGATCTCTGCGAGCACGGTCGAGGAGATTGCGCGTGTCCTGTATGGATTGAACTGCGGAGTTCACGCCGGCATCGCCGGTCATGGGCTTGAGCGCCTGGGCAGCGGAATCAAGCCGGGAAATGCCGTCGTCAAGTGTTTTTCCCGCTTCGTCGCCGACGGTACCTCGAATAACTGCGAGTAAGTCTGAGTTCAAACCGGCTACCGCTTCCTGTGCGATTTCTGCGCGAGAAGCGGGTCCGGAGTCTCGTCGCCAGGTCACGCCCACGGTCAAACCCAACAAGATTCCGGCAAGCGCCGCACATAGGATCCAGGCGTTGCCCGCCAGTGGACCGAAAGGTTCGGAAATCTGGTTAACGCGAGAGTCGGTGTTTGTTTCGGATGTCGCACTCTTCTGTGCGTTGGCGCTCGAAGCCTTCGTCTCTGGAGGCTCGGACAGTTCACGGGCTTCGTCCCAAACGTGCTGACGAGATCCGATCCAATACTGCCGCACGCGCCACGGTTTACTGTCGCGCCAACTGAAAACTCCATGAGTCCTTCTTACCGGGTCGTAGACGAGAGCGATTTGGAATGGCAGGTTGAAGAAGCTGTGTTGGATGAATTGATCTCGCTCGGAGAGAAAGATGCCGAAGTTCGGATGAGTGTGATACCAACCTAAGATTCTCTTGCCGGCGAAAGTGGTATCCATCTGCTGATGAATGTGGTTCCACGTTGCGTGAGTAATGGTCAACTCGGTACCACTCTCTTCGGCGTGAAGGGCTTCGATGATGTCGTCCACTTTCAGAAATGGACCATACTCATCACGCAGAACCTCACCGACGAGTATCCCGCCAACCTCGCGGCTGTCGTTTGCATTGTTGCAAATGCGATCGAATGAGGTCTCGTCGATGAAGATGCGGAACTCGTACTCAACCGGAGGAAACGGCTGAGTCTCCAGTTCCATTTGAGATAAGGCTCTAACGTCCATGTGTGCTCACGGTCCTTTTGGATGTGAAACCCATAAGCGATCGGGATCAAAGGAAGCTCCGAGTTTGCCAAGGCAATCGCCGGCATCGCCATCGAACAACCAGGCCTCCTGAGTCTCGAGCGCTTGTCTCGCGATGATGATGTCGAAAGGCGGGACGCCTATGTCGGCCGGCGTCAGAGAAAGATCAAGTTCACCATCTTTCACGACGACTCCGCAGAACTCCACAACTCGATGCGTCCCACAAACCGCACAGCGTGCCGCTGCTTCCCGCAAAGCTCCAAGCACAACCCCGACTCGTTCCGTCGTTTCGCATACCGGGCAGGTCAGGTGCGTGATCACGTCACGACTGAGTTCGAGCGTTGCTCCTTTTCCGAGTCTGGCTTCGGCGCGCTCCAGTAGTTCACCAAGAGTGACGTCTCTCACACCGAGGTTAAGTGGAACAATTTTGTCGAAAAACTCGTGACCCTGGCAGTCGTCGCGACGCTTGTATTGGACGCGGTTGAAGTCGTTCCACAAGCCATTAACATGTATGCCTTCTCCATACAGAGTCGGCTGGCCGTGCAGGTACTTGAGCGCCTCCTGGACTTCGAGTGCTGCGATGATTGAAGCAGCGACGCTGGTCGTTGGGACATGGCCCCTCGTTATTTCGTCGCGTGCGAGCCGGGCGCAGGAAAGGCGATCTCTAACCAATTTTCGATCGGTCTCATTCATCGTGCACTCGTAGCACGCGGTCTGCGCCGGATCAAAAACGCGTACCACTCCTGACAGTCCTTCGATTGCGCCGTCGATCCACGTTCGACCGGCGCGCGCGCACGAGGAATTTACAAACATCCGGGCAAGCCTGTTATCAAGCCCGCAGATAACAACGTCGGCCCACAGGAAAACGCCCTGGCCCACCTCGTGAATGATGTTTTTAGATTGCCCGACGGCGACCGCGTCCCGATTCAACGCAGTTACTCTTTCTGCGGCGATCTCTGCTTTGGACGCTCCCTCGTCCGACTGGTTGAAGAGGACCGTTCGGCTTAGATTGCTAAGCTCGATCTGGTCCATATCGTAAATCAAAATCTGGCCCACGCCACTGAGAGCCAGCAGCTTTAGAATCTCGTTACCCAGCGCGCCTGCGCCGATGACCAGTACTCGCGCCGAGGCGAGGCGCTCCTGCTCCCACCACGAGATCAATCGCTGACGGTGATAGCGGTCTTCAGGCAAAATCCTGATTACCTCAGCATCCAGTGCGGTCATGACCTTCCTGCCGTTATCTCCGGCTGAATGCGCAAGACATCTCCATCAATCACTTGTTGTTGAGTCAACGTTTGCTCGTCGAAGAGCTGGACGCCAAGGCGGCGGTGATGAAACTTGTAGCTCATGAAGTCGCCCTGCGGGCTGTACTTTGGGAGCAACAGTCGTTCGACTAAGACCACGAGGATACGCTCGACAGGGACGTCCCCGGGCACTTCCACTGTGACGCGCTTGTTTCCAGTTACGTCCCAGACTTCAAGGTTCAACATGTCATTTAATTTCCCCCAGGTGAGAATCTGGCAAGTTGCTCCAGCATGAGAATGCCTCGCTATTCGATTGCGCAAAATGGCGGCAAAACTATGAGAAAGAAGCGGTGTCTACTGACGTAGAACC
>DASTOZ010000240.1:0-4707 GCA_035762365.1 Pyrinomonadaceae bacterium
CGATCGAAGCCGGAACCGGAAGGTGTGCAAGGTGTTCACGGCACGGTCGTTCTAAAAGCGATATTCGGATCGAACGGAAAGGTATACAACATCGTCGTGGTCCAGGATGTACCGGGATTGACGGAACGGGCGATCCAGGCGGCCCGCCAAATCAAGTTCGAGCCCGCTATCAAGGACGGCCGTTACGTCTCAATGTGGATGCAGTTGGAGTACAACTTTTATTAGGTTTCGCTCATAGAACCCGAAGTTTCTGGATATTTACACGGTCTAGTGCGTTTATGTAGACTGATTTAGCCAGCGTCCGAACCCTCAAGTTACAGGAGAATTAATCAATGCCTTCCCCTCGCAATGCCCAGATCATTGCCGTCGTTCTAGCTCTTTCGTTTGTATTCGCCACCCCTTTTCAAGCCGCACGCGCGCAAACTGCCAGGCAAAAGCCTGACGCCGAACAGAAACCGGATTACTCGCAGGAAGCGGCAGTTATCGAACAGTTGAGCACCGCCTATCGCTACGAGCCCGACGGCACGGGGCGGCGCGAGTTAACAATGCGCGTGAAGATCCAGAGCGAAGCCGCCGTCGAGCGCTTCGGACAACTCGTTTTTCCTTACACGTCGGCGAATGAAAAACTCGAGATGGATTACGTTCGCGTGCGTAAAGCTGACGGCAGTGTCGTGAGCGCGTCTGCCTCCGACATCCAGGACCTTTCAGCACCGCTTGCTCGCGAAGCGCCGATCTACACCGACCTTCGGCAAAAGCACATCACCGTTCCCGGTCTGCGCCCCGGAGATCAACTCGAATACCACCTCGTTTGGAACATTCAAACTCCGCTCGCAAAAAACCACTTCTGGGTCGAACACGACTTCGTTACACGCGGACCCATCGTTCTCAGCGATGAGTTGACGGTGAACATTCCCGCCACGAGCAAGGTCAAACTCAAAACCGAACCGGGCTACGACGCGACGATCAAAGAAGAGAGCGGCCGCCGCATCTACACCTGGAAAGAAGCGAAACTCAAACGCGACGCTGACGAAGACGAAAAAGAGAAGGAGAAAGCGGAAAGCGAAGCCGAAGAGACCGAAGAAAAGGATCCCGACGAGATCCGCCCGCACGTCCAACTGACGACATTTCAGAGTTGGGATGAAGTGGGCCAATGGTACGCCGACCTCCAACGCGATCGCGTCGTTCCCGACGAGAAGATCAAAGTCAAAGCGGAAGAGATCATCAAAGGACGCACGACTGAGAAAGAAAAAGTCACCGCGCTCTATGAATACGTCGCGAAGAACTTTCGCTACGTCAGTCTTTCGCTGGGCCAGGGTCGCTACCAACCACACGCGGCGGCTGACGTGATGAGCAACCAGTATGGCGACTGCAAAGACAAACACACGCTGCTCGCGTCGATGCTTGCCGCGACCGGTCGACGCGCTTATCCCGTGTTGATTAACTCCACCCGCAAACTCGACGTCGACGTTCCTTCGCCGGGCCAGTTCGACCACGTCATCACTGCGATACAGATGGACAACGAAACGCTGTGGGCCGACACGACTTCGGAAATCGCGCCCGCCGGACTGTTGTCGCCACGCTTGCGCAACAAGAAAGCGTTGATGGTTCCGATTTCCGGTCCCGCTCGTCTCGAAACCACGCCCGCCGAACCGCCGTTCCTGTCTTCCGAGCTGGTGACGATGGAAGGCACGGTTGACGATCTCGGCAAGGTCACTGCTCGCGGCCGTCTCGTCCTGCATGGCGATTCGGAGATGTACATGCGTTACATGTTTCGCCGCACGCCGAAGAGCGACTGGAAGAGTTTGGGTTTCTATCTCGGCATGGCTGGAGGTCTTCCCGGCGAAGTCACCGACATCAAGGCCACGGATCCCGCGGACCTCGAAAAGCCGTTTGAAGTTGAATTCAACGTCTCACGCAAAGACTTCCTCGACTGGTCGAGTAAGAAACTGAAAGTGCCGCTTCCGTTTCCGCCGTTCAGCTTGAACCAGTTTTACGGACGGACGAGCAAGAGCAAGAAGCCACTCGAGATCGGACCGCCGATCGACGTCTCGTACAGTTTGAAACTGACGATTCCCGCGAAGTATCAGTCTCGTTTGCCGCTGCCCTTGAAAGTGTCGCGCGACTACGGCGAGTACGCTGCGAATTACAAACTCGAAGGTCAGACGCTGATCGCCGAACGGACGCTTCGTTTGCGTCAGCGTGAATTGCCTGCTGAACGTTTGCAGGACTACCAGGCGTTTGTCGCCGCGGTTCGATCTGACGCGGGGCAAACGCTCTCGCTCGAAACAGAAATCGCGGGCGCGCCGGCGATTCCGGATTCGGTGAAGACTGAAGATCTGATCCAAGCGTCGCAAGCCGCAATGCGCAACGGAAACTTCCCCGTCGCGGAGCAACTGCTCAAACGCGTCGTCGAGAAGGAGCCGAAGCACCAGACTGTGCGGCGCAATCTCGGTTTCGTGCTCGTGCAGCAACGCAAGTACGACGAAGCGATTGCCGTGCTGCGCGAACAGACGAAGATCAATCCCTTTGAAGACTACGCGTACAACATGCTGGGCCGTGTTTACTGGTATCAGCAGGATTACACAAACGCCGAAGAAGCGTTCCGCAAACAGCTCGAAGTGACCCCGTTGGACCAAACGGCCCACTCGAACCTCGGACAGATGCTGGTCCAGGCGCGCAAGTACAAGGAAGCGATCCCGGCATTGGAGCGCGCGCTGTCGTTGGCGCCTGATGAAGAGATACTGCACGTCAGCATCGGCCGCGCTTATCTCGCGTTGGGCGAAGCGCCGAAGGCGATCGCCGCGTTTGAGGAGGCGATCAAGCTCTCGCGCACGCCGCTAGTGCTGAACAACGTCGCCTACTTCATGGCGCTGGAAGGCGCACAGCTCGATAAAGCACAGCAGTACGCTGAATCAGCGGTAACAACGATCGCCGCGAATTTGCGTAACCTCGAAGCCGGTAATCTCACGATCGAAGATTTGCACAATGTCTCTTCGCTGGCGGCGTATTGGGACACGCTTGGTTGGGTCTACTACCAAAAGGGCGATCTCGAATCTGCCGAGAAGTACATCAAGGCCTCGTGGACGATTCAGCAGCACAGCGAGGTGGGCCATCACATCGGCGCCGTTGCGGAGAAACGCGGCAAGAAGGACGAAGCGATTCGCCTGTACGCGCAGGGTGTGGTCGCCCATCAACCGCGGCCCGAGGCTCGCGAGAGTTTGTTGAAGCTGGTGAAGCCCGACGCGCTGGAGGCGTTGTTGCAAACGGCGAAGAAGGAATTGCCTGCGTATCAATCGATGTCGCTGGGGCAACTGCTGCCGAATGCGAAGGCGCCGGTCGAGGCTGAGTTTTACGTGCTGTTCGCGCCGGATCCTAATCGGAATGCGCAGACCATGGACGTGAAGTTCATCAAGGGCGACGAGAGTTTGAAGCCACTCGCATCGCAATTGAAGTCGATCAAGTATTCACTCGTATTTCCCGACGCCACGCCGACGAAGATCGTTCGCCGCGGAGCACTGCGATGCGAGCCCAAACCGGGCGTTTGTACATTCACCATGATCAGCCCCGACATGATTCTCTCAGTGGATTAAGATCTGGGGTCCTGTGTCATTTGCTTCTCGTATGCGCGAGGCACATGTGGAAAAGAAAACCTTGAAAACCCTTTTTCGATTGCCTGCCCGCAAGCGCGAGACACTTGAAGAGGAGGAATGATGCGACTTAGAAGTTCCGTCATCAAACACTCTGCTTACTTCGTCGCCGCGATTCTGTTGTCGGCTGTTGTCATTCAAGCGCAACAGGATGACGCGCCGTTCGCGATGATGGATAGATTGGCCAAAGACAAGCCGCTGGTGTGGGCGGGAGACAAACAGAGTCTTTCGAAAATGTTTGACGACGAACGCAAGCGACTCGGCGATCAATTCGAGAGCGAGTTGCTGAAGTGGATCGCAGACGATCCCGACAAGCATTACTGGGTTTCGGCGTTTATCGAATGCGAAGACTACCTGCACGGCAACAAACGTTTGCCGCAACTCTCGCTGCTGATAAAACAACAGGGACTCGCGCTGGTCTACGGCAAGAAGGACGTGCAATCTCGCGGCTATGTCGTTGGTTTAAGCATTACGGCTGCCGTACTGAGCGAGGAGCTGGGACTCGGACCGTTGGCCGATTTTTACAAATCACAAGCTGAAATGCTGAGGGCTCGCGATTCGGAAATGGGCGGATACGTCCCGGCGCTCTCTAAGGAGGAATGGGACCGCTACGACGGCATCAAGCCCGCGGATCGTAAACTCGTGACCGTCATCGGCGCCGCTCCTCCAGCGGTCGAAGGCGGCAATCCACCACCACACGCGCCAATCACTGGTGGAATACTGAATGGCAAAGCTGTGAAGCTTGCCAAGCCCAGCTATCCATTAGCCGCTCGCGAGGCGCGTGTTTCGGGCCTGGTTCAAGTGCGCGTCATCATTGATGAAACTGGAAAGGTGATCTACGCACAAGCCGTCAGCGGACATCCGGACCTGCGTAAAGTGTGTGAGGAGGCCGCGATGAACAGCGAGTTTTCGCCGACGAAGTTGCAGGGAAGACCAGTGAAAGTCAGCGGCTTCATCCAATATAACTTTGTCGCGAGATAATCGAGTTCCTTTACACGATCACGCGAATCCGTTATCTTCAATGAGCCCGGCTACGCGTGCCCTTCCTTCTAATTCGATG
>DASTOZ010000241.1:0-5622 GCA_035762365.1 Pyrinomonadaceae bacterium
GGGTCGGCTTTGATCACTGCCGCAAGATCTTCGAGATGCTTCTGAATGTTCGATGGCAGTTTGTAAGTGTGGTCGGGACCTTCGGTGCCGGCGAGCATCGCGCGGCTGATGCTCTGCGGGTGACGTCGCAGAGTCGCGAAGGTGAGGTGAGTGCCGTAGCTGATGGCCCAAAGACTTATCTTCGGAACTCCGAGTGCCTTTCTGAGATCTTCGAGATCGTCGGCACTCTCGTTTGAATTGTAGCCGCTGAGATCGACGCGTTGGATGTCACGCCAGTATTCCATGCAAGCCTTCGCATTCTCGCGCAGCTCCTTGAGGGCCATTTCACGCGAGGGCGCGACGTCGAGCGGCGCGGAGAGCCGTTCGTAACACCCGAGATTTGGTTTGGAATAACCGGTCCCTCGCTGGTCGAAGGCAATCACGTCGGCAATATCGCGAAACGCCATGAAGAGAGGGAAACGTGGACCCGTTGCGGCGCCGATTCCGGAACCGCCTGGGCCCCCGGCGAGATAAACGATTGGCGGACCAGGATTCGCAGCAGTGCTCTTGAAACGAACAAAGGCAAGCTCGATCAGGTTGCTTTGCGGGTTGCTGCGCTTCTCCGGGACGAGGAGTGTTCCGAATTCCGCGGCGGTCTTTTCGCCTTTGCTGTTCTCGAACGTGTACGGTTTCAGCTTCAGAGTTCCGGCTTTTTGTTGGGCGCGCGAAACAGAGACGCCGCAAAGAATCACGACGGTCATCAAAACACACTTCGACACTGACATACGAGATGCCTCCTTCATTCAAAACTAGCGTTTATCTGTGGTTCTTAGTTGTCCTCGATCTCGGCGATGGCCCACGTCGCTTTCGCGCGCACGCCAGCTTCCGCATCGTTCAGAGCTCGTTGCAGGGAGGGAAGAGCTTCACGGCTGGCGATCTCGCCGAGTGCTTCAGCCGCTGCGCCTCGTACTTCCGCGTGCGAATCTCCAAGAAGTGACTGGCAAAGGGCGGCGACTGCGCGTTTCTCCTTCATCTCGTTCAAGGCCCACGCGGCGAGGCGACGAACGCGCCAGTCGGCGTCGGACAAGGTTGCGATTAACGTCTCAGTTGCGCGTCCATCCCGCACTTCACCAATCGCGCGGGCGGCGGCCATGCGCACCCAGGCGTCAGTGTCGCCGAGTAGCGTGATCAGTTGAGGGATTGCTGACGCGCGTGAATCCGGAGGCATTCGGGTCAACTCGCCGATGGCCCACGCGGCGTTGCGACGCGTAGTAGCGTTCGAGTTGTTCAGTTCGTTTGTTAACGCGTTGAAAGCTGCCGGGCCCATCGACGCGAGTGCGAGTGCAGCCTGTTCGCCTGGTGACGGGTGTTTGAAAGTGTCGAGTGCTGGCGTCCAGCGCCCGGTGGTGTAACACGCCAGTGGTTCCGTTTTTCGATCGTCTGCGAGCATCGCAACGAGCGTCGGGATTGCTTGCAGATCCTGGTTTCTTCCGGCTTCGCATGCCGCACTTGCCAGCGCTTGTGGAGTCCTGGAGTCAAGCTGGCTCGCCGCCGGAAGGCGACTTTGTTTGCCACGATCGGCTGAAGGCTCCTGTGCTGTGTTGGTGGTTGTGGTCGCGAGTGCGGTTGATGGTAGTGCCACTGACGCCGGTGTCTCAATCGGGACACGCAATGAAAAACCAAACGCGGATCCCAGGAGCGACGACAGGCAAAGAGCGCCGATCACTCCGGCCGTTATCATCCGTCCTGACCACTTGTTCAAGGACAATTTCTTCCGTGTTAGTTGCCGGATGCGCTGCTCGAGCATGCGACCATCGAATACGCTCAACATGATGCTGCTCCTTACTGGAAGTATCGAGAGATCGGCTGCTCGCAACAACGAACGCGCGTACGACTCCGGGCGCAGCACTTGTCGCGTCACGAGCTCGTCGCACGCGAGTTCGCGCTCACGTTCGATCTGTCGCTTGATCAGGAAGGTAACCGGATGAAACGAGATTGGCAGCGACACCAGCTCGCATACGAGCTTCGTCAGGAAATCCTTGCGCCGCACGTGCGCCATCTCGTGTCCGATCACCGAGAGAAGCGTTTCCTGATCGACGTCGGTGCAGAATGAGTCGGGAAGCACGATCAGCGGACGCGTTGTTCCCAAAGTGTAAGGAACGCGCGCCGTCGGCGATCGCGCGAGTCGCACTCCTTCAACGCCGAACACCGTCATGCAACGCTTCAACGCCACGTCCATTGACGGGGTCAGTCCTTCAAAACTTACCGAACGCCGCAGACGTTCTTTTGTTATCCAGAGTCGCCCGAACCGCACAGCGCACAACGCGAGAAATACGACGTACGCCGCCGCAATCAGTTGCATGTTTCGCGGCGTCGCACTGACGACGACCTGCGAGGTTCTTCGCCTCGTATGATCGACCAGCGTGTAGTCATCCGCGCTATCAGTGTTATCTGTGTAATGCGTGTTATCCGTGGTTATGCTTACGGGCATCGCATAAGAGCCGGCGCTTGCCGGTAACGAGGGCCAAGCGTCAATCGCAGTCAGCGCAGGCGCGACCAGGCAGAGGACCAGCGCAGCGATCCAAACGACGTGGCGATAATGCGCGGAGCCGTCGCGCAGACAGTAAGCCCCGAGCCCCGCCAGTGCGGTGATCGCCGCGATCTGCCACGTCGAATTCACGAGAAAGTTCAAGACGAACTCGTTAGCGGTCTCCATTGGCTTCCTCCTTGTCGAGTAGCTCGTGCAGGGCTTTCAAACGCTCGGGTGTGAGATGTTTTTCCTGGAGCAGGCTGACGACCAGTCCCTCCGCGGAGCCGCCGAAGACGCGATCGACAAACTCGCGCAGCGCTTGTCCCGTAAATTTGTTGCGACTCACAGCCGGACGGTAGACGTACGCTTTGTCTTTCAGCACCCGCTTTACCCGCTTTTTGCGATGCAAAACCGTAAGCATCGTCTGAACAGTCGTGTAAGCAAGCTCTCGCTTGAGTTCTTTCTGCACCGTCTGGACGTTCGCAGTCCCTTTGTCCCACAGGACCTGCATGATCTCCAATTCGAGTGGCGTCATCTGGTCGCTTTTCTGGCGCGGCATATCGTTCGTACCTACTAAGACTTTAGTTGTGTATACCGCAAGCAGGGCGCCGGTGTCAACTAAAACTTTAGTTGGTGGGTTATCTTTTCTGGCAGCGAGGACAGTAGTAGGTAGATCGTCCGCCGTGGACGATGCGCTTGATGTTCGTGCCGCAGTTGACGCACGGCTCGCCTTCGCGTTCGTAGACGCGCCAGAAGCGCTCGGCGGTTTCGAAATAACTTCCGTTCCCATCAGCGAGATCGATCCGCAGTGTCGACCCGGCGTCGATCGCCTCGCGCAACACCTCGCGGATTGCCTGGTACAACTTGCGCGCTCGCGGCTTCGACAGCCGGTGCGCCGACTTCATCGGATTTACGCCTGCGAGAAACAGTGCCTCGACGGCGTAGATGTTTCCCAAGCCGAGAATCCGCGTCTGGTCCAATAGCAGTTGTTTCAAACTGCGTCGCGAGCGAGACAGCGTCTCGATGAAATACTGTTCGGTGAAATCGTCTGACAGTGGTTCGGGCGCAAGCGTCGCGAGCTCTTTCGGCGGACGTTCGGCGTTGACGATGAGGCGCATGCGTCCAAACTGTCGCATGTCGCAGAACACCAGTCGTCGTTCGTCGTCGAGATGAAACACGACGTGCGCGTACGGCGGCAGATTGTCGTCCGTAGTCAACGACACAAACTTGCCGGTCATCCGCAAGTGCGTCGTCAACACGCGTCCCGATTCCAGCTCAAACAGGATGTACTTGCCACGCCGTCCGACGGCGGTGATCAGCGAGTTGCGCAGTTGACGATCGAAAGCGGGACGTGAAATGTCGGGAGCGATGCGCTTGAGCTTCAACTCCGCGGCGACAATACGGCGTCCGACCACGACCGGTCGCAAGGCGCGGACGACGTGTTCTACCTCGGGAAGTTCAGGCATGGAACCAGATTATTTGTCGCGATCGATGATCTGCTCGATCTCGTTCTTGATCTTCTCGACCAGACCGTCTTTTCGCGCTTCGACATTCAAACGCAGCAAGGGCTCGGTATTCGACGCGCGAATGTTGAAGCGCCATTCGGGCGTGTCGAGCGAGTAACCGTCGGTATAGTCTTCGGCGCCTTCGCCGTGAAACTTCGCCTTCACGTCGGCGATCACTGTTTGGATGTCTTTGACTTTGTAGTTCAGTTCGCCCGACATGTAATGTCCGGCCATGTAGGGCGCCATCATTTCCGAGAAAGACGATCCGAGCTTCGACAGATGTTCGAGCACGAGAAGGAACGGAATGATGCCGTTGTCGGCGTAGAAATTCTCGCGGAAGTAATAGTGCGCGCTCATCTCGCCGGCAAACAACGCGTTCTCTTTGCGCATGCGGTCTTTTATGAAAGCGTGTCCGCCCTTGGAGATGATCGGACGCCCGCCTTTATCGTTCACAACCTTGAGCGTGGGCCAGATCACGCGCGGGTCAAAGATGATGGCATTGTTGTGCCCGTATTTCTCGAGCAGGATGTCGGCGAGTAAAGCCGTGACGTAAGCGCCAGAGATAAATCGACCGCCTTCGTCGATGAACATGACCCTATCGGCGTCGGCATCCCAGATCGCGGCGAAGTCGGTATGCTCGTCTTTCACGAGTTGTTCGGTCTCTGCCCGGTTGCCGGGCAACATCGGATCCGGTGGTCCTTTCGGAAACGATCCGTCCGGTTCGAAGTTTAGCGGCAGCATATCCTGATTGAACTGCTGGGCCAGTTTGGCAACGGCGCGCGAGACGTAACCGAAGTTGGCGTTGCCGACAAACCGAAACCGCTTGATCGCGGATCTGTCGACCGACTTCGAAACGTGGCCGAGATAGTCGTCGAGGATGTCGCGCTCGGTGACCGTGCCTTTCTTGTCTGACGTGACACTCGCGTCTTTACCTTCTTTCAACAGGTCGCGAATGTCGAACAGACCGGTATCGGACGAGATCGCGGTGACATGCTCGCGCACGAGCTTCATTCCGTTGTACTGCTTTGGATTGTGCGATGCGGAGACGACGATGCCGCCCGAATAGTCGTAAGCGCCGACTGCGAAGTAGAGCATGTCGGTCGTGATCTTGCCGATGTCTATGACGTCAACGCCCGCGTCGACAAAACCCTGTGTCAGCGCGGCCTTCAGCGGTGGTGAGGAGACACGAGCGTCCATGCCGACTACGACGGTTTTCGGCTTGAACAGGTAAACGTAACCTTTCGCGATCCTGTAATAGCCCTCTTCGTCGATCTGGTCAGGATAAACTCCGCGAATGTCGTAAGCCTTGAAAACGCTCCAGTCCACACCACCTCCTCGTAATATCGCCGCAACCGCTTAAGTCAATGTGTAATCAGTCAACGACGTCTTATCGCCAAGCACAGTCCCGGGGCTCACGATTGCCGAACGGCCGATATGACAACCACGGCCCACGACAGCGCCCATTATCTGCGCAGTCGAGCCGATGCGTGTGTGCGGCCAGATGACTGAATTCTCAACGCGCGCACGTTCCTCCACAAAGCAACCTGGGCCCAACACCGAGTTGATGATCTGCGCGCCGGGTTTGATCTGACAGTCGTCGCCGATCAT
>DASTOZ010000242.1:0-3905 GCA_035762365.1 Pyrinomonadaceae bacterium
GAAGATCAGCCTCGACACGATCGTCGCCATCAACGTTCAGGTCACGGCGTGCGATGAAGACGTTCCGAAGTGGAGCTTTCACGCCAGCAAAGCAACTATCAAAACCGGAGATCGTGTGCGAGTTGTTTCGCCAACCCTGCGACTCAAGAACGTCCCCGTGTTTTATCTGCCGTACGCATCGGTTTCGATCAAGACTCGCGATCGCGCGTCGGGTTTTCTGACGCCGACCTTCGGCGGCTCGGGCGCGAAAGGCGCTCGCTTGTCGACCGCTTACTATCAAACGCTCGGACGCTCCGCTGACTTCACGTTCCGCAGCGACATCTACACGCAACGGGGCCTGGGGTTCGGCGGCGACCTGCGCACACGCGCGAACTCGCGTTCGTATCTCAACGCCGGCTTCTACACCGTGAAGGATCGCATCTTTGGACCAGAAGCCTCCGAGGCGAACCCCGATCAGGGCGGTTCGAGTTTCTACGTCGAAGGTGTTCACTACTTCAAGAACGGTTTCACAGCGGCGGCCGATGTAAACATCACGTCGAACCTGGCGTTTCGTCAGGTGTTCTCCGACAACATTCAGCAGGCAATCTCGCCGGAAGAGACGTCGCAGGTTTTCGTAAACAAGGACCACGACGAATACAGTTTCAACTTCCTGGCCCGCACGCAGGTCACGTCGCTTACAAACGCGCGCGTTCGCATTCGCCAGTTGCCGAGCATCAGCATCGACAAGCGCCCGACGATTCTGAGTTTTCTGAAAAACCTTCCCGTCTACTATTCGTTCACCGGCGCGGCGGAAGGCGTCAGCCGAAAAGAGACGGTTGAAGATCCGATCCAGTTTATTAACGAAGTGCTCGGCAACCCGATCATCTCGCCGTCGATCGTGCAGCGACTCGATTTCAATCCGCGGTTCGAGTTGCCGTTGAGTTTCGCTGGTTGGTCCGTAACTGCTTCGGGCAACGGCCGCGTGACGTTCTATTCAAACTCACTCGATCCGACGACACGCGACGTGTTGAGCCGGAACATCACCCGCAGCTACGGCGAGTTTGAACTCGACGTTCGGCCGCCGGCGTTCGCGAAAGACTTTCATCGCAAGGGCGGCAGCTTCTTCTTCCGTCACGTGATCGAGCCGTACCTCGTCTATCGTCGACTTGCCGGCGTCAACAACTTCAATCGCCTTATTCTTTTCGACTATTCGGACGCGATCGCCGACACGAACGAGATCGAGTTCGGCATCGCGAACCGCTTCTTCACGCGTCGCTCGACTGAGAATGTTACCGATGAGGCAGTGGAAGTTTCGCGACGTGAAAACCGGCCGTCGCTGTCGAGCCAACCGTACGAAGCGTTGACGATCACTTTGCGCGGGAAATACTTCTTCGATCCGTTTTTCGGCGGCGCGCTGCGTCTCAACAGACGAAACCAGTTCTATCCGATCAACACATTGTCCGGGTTTGTGTTTGGAGGCGTGCCGCGACGTTTCTCGCCGGTGAATGTCGACGCGCGTTATCGTCCGCGGCGAGATCTGTTCGTCGACTTTCGCACGGACCTCGACACGCACGGCGGCGGCGTGCGATCCATGTCGACGACGTTTGGCCTGTCGCGGTCGCTGGTGCAGATCTTTCAGAGCTTCTACTACACACGCGCGATCGAACTCGATCCGAGTCTCGCACGGTTCGCGGACAATCGCGGCTTTGAGGCGGGGACGTTGCGCGGATCGCAGTGGAGCCCGTCCGTATTTCTCGGCGACCAGGAGCGCGGATTGTTTGGCGGTACCTCGTTCTTTTTCGACTTCCAGAAGCGACCAGGCAGGGGCGACAGCTCGCTCATCAGTTCGACCGTCACGCTGGGTTATAGCTGGGACTGTTGCGCGGTAACGGGGCAGTTCTCCTCATTCAACGTCGGACTCCGCAAGGAAAACCGGGTGGTTTTCAGCTTTCGCTTGAACGGCATTGGCGCCTTCGGCACCGAGCAGATCGGCCAGCGCGCCCGCTAACTTCGCTTTTTGCTATTGTCTCCGATGGCGTTCGTTGCTGTGGTTCCCGCTTCGTCGCACATCAGCCGGCGCATTCGTTAATCCGGCGACCAAACCACTGTAAACGAAGCCAAAATTGTTATATATTCTTGGCCGTCGTTCTGCCCCACTAGCTGAGTGGACGACGGCCACTCCCTGTAAGCCCTGCACTCTATGAAAGATTGGATTTATGAATAACTCTCGGTTCGGGAACAACCGTGCGCGTCTGCGTGTACTGCTGACGTTTTGCTTCTGTCTCAGTCTGATCCTGATCGCCCTGGCGCAGTTTCCAACGAAATCAACCGCCCGCTATATCGCGAACCAGCAATCGAGGCAGGGCAAGCGCCACGAGCCGCAGTTTGTACCCGGTGAGGTGCTCGTGCGTTATCGCAGCGAATCAGTCGCGCGTAATCGCACCGGCCGCGACACTCTCACCGCTCGTTCCGGCGAATTGATGTCGGTCGAAGTCGAACGACGGCAGGGCGCGGATCTCGTTCCCGGTTTGCGTCTGGTCCACGTCGCTCCCGAAGCGACGCTCAAAACTATCGCGGCTCTGCGCACCAACCCCGACGTGCTGTACGCCGAACCGAATTACATCATGCGCGCCGCGACCGCGCCGCCGAACGACGAGCACTACGCAGCCAATCGACAGTTTGCGCTGGCGAAGATCGGTGCGCCCGCGGCGTGGGAGTTTACGCAGGGAAGTGCGAACGTCGTCGTTGCGGTGCTCGACCAGGGTATCAAAGCGAACCATCCGGATCTGCAAGCGAACATGTGGGTCAATCCCGCGCCCGGCTCCGTGTCTCCGGTAATCAACGACGTCAATGGCGCGAACTTCATTGTCAGCCCCGCGAACGGAAACAGCATTTACAGTGGCGACGATCGAGAATTGCACGCCACGCACGTCGCCGGAATCCTTGGCGCGAAGGGCAACAACGGCATCGGCATTGCCGGCGTGAACTGGAACGTCAAACTGATGTCGCTGAAGTTTCTCGACGTGAACGGTTTCGGCGATACGAGCGACGCAATCGACGCTTGCAGCTACGCGAAGAAGATGCGCGATCTCTGGATTAGCTCCGGAGGAACGCTGGGCGCTAATGTTCGCGTAATCAATGCGAGCTTCGGCGATATCAAATTCGCGTCAGGTTTTGTGAATACCCTGACCGAGTTGAATAACGCGGGCATACTGTTTGTGGCCGCCGCCGGCAACATCGACAACGGCTCGATCGAACCGAACAACGATCTCGTCCCGCATTTTCCGTCGAGCTACAACGTACCGAACGTGATCTCCGTCGCGTCCACGAACGCAGACGACCACCTTTCGTCGTTCTCGCATTTTGGTCCAACGAGTGTCGACATCGCCGCGCCGGGCGCGGAATTCGAAACGTTCCTCGACATTCAAGGAGTGCTGAGCACGACGCCACCTTGCACAGATCCTGGGCCGTTTCCAAAGCCGTGCACCCCGGCGTTTCCGTCACTCACTCCGCCCCCAACCGTGGACACTTACAGTTACCTGGCTGGCACCTCGATGGCGACGCCCTTTGTCGCAGGTTCGGCAGCATTACTTTGGGCGCAGAACCCAAGCCTTACAGTTCAGCAAGTGAAGAGCCTGCTGATATTCAACGGCGACGTTCAATCCACGTTGACGGACAAGGTATTGACCAGCCGTCGCCTGAATGTCGGCAACAGTTTCGCCGCGTTGCAGGACAACGATGTGACTCCGCCGGGCGCGGTGACTCAACTGCGTCTCAACACGATGAATGGACGCACGCTCGGTCTGGGTTGGACCGCGGCGGGTGACGATGGCGCGGGTGGCGGCAACGCCAAACTTTACGAGATCAGTTTTATCGACAGCATCACTAACGAAGAGATTCTTCTGAGGGGCGTGTTGCCTGCGGCG
>DASTOZ010000243.1:0-4403 GCA_035762365.1 Pyrinomonadaceae bacterium
ACCCAGATCGGTTGCGGTGTCGACTCGAACAGCAGACGGTAGCGCTCTTCGGAATCGCGCAGCGCTTCTTCAAACTGTTTTCGCTCGGTGATGTCGCGCGCGAGACCGCGAAAACCGACAGTTTCATCCAGCCGATCTCGGATCGGCGACACGATCAGGTCGAGCCAGCGGTCCTCGCCTGCGGCGGAGTGGGCAACGAACTGATGTCGAAACTCTACGGTCTCCTGCGGCCGGCCGAGCATCTTCGTACTGGCGGCGAACCCGTTGCTTTCGGGAATAATGCCGAAAACCGCGAAAAACGAGTTGCCGATCAGCTCTTCCTCATGTCGTCCGAGAAAGCGCTGTCCGGCGAGATTTATGCTCGTCAGTCGTCCCGCGAGATCCTGAGTGAAGATCATGTCGCTGGCGTGCTCGACTACGTCGCGATAACTTGCTTCGAGGCGCGAACGTTCGAGCAGGCGAGAGACTTTAGCAACGAGACGCGCCGAGTCAAACGGTATTTCGAGGTAGTCGTCGGCGCCTGCGCGCAGCCCGGCGACGGCGCTCTCGGTGTCTTTTTGCAGCGCGGTGACGAGGAGAATCGGGACAGTCTTTAGTTCAGTGTCGGCGCGCATCTCGCGGCAGAATTCGAGGCCGTCCATGCGCGGCATCGAGACGTCGCTGATAACGACATCCGGGCGCTCGAGCTTGGCGCGGGTGAGTCCGTCGACGCCGTCGACGGCGGTCACGACCGAATAGCCGGCCTTCGCGAGCAAACTGCCCATCAACCTGAGCTGGTCGGGATCGTCATTGACGATCAGAACGGAATTGTCCTCGTGTCCGTTTGAAGTCTCTACGCCATGCATTCGGAACTATCCCTCGAAGCTGGTGCCGTGTTTGGGCTGGACAAACAGGGGGACGTACGGCGTTCGGTTGAAAATCAAGATTTGGTCGGCATTCGTGTTTGAACAAAGATCCAAGGAATTGCTGGATTTTTGACGGGCGGAGTATAGCACATCGGTAAACCGAATCGACCCGTATTGAATCCAAGCAGCGTATTTGCGGATCTCACCCACGGCTTTAAAACCTCTTCGAAAGGCAATGAGTTTTCGCCGGCGGGTGAGTCGGAGCGGCCTGATCGTGGCCGCGCGTGATTATTGTGGAACTTAATTACGAGAAAGAGAGAACAGATGAGTAGCATGGGAAATTTCAGGGGACCAAACTCGCGCGTAAACATTCTTTTGAGCCTGGTTCTGATCGTTTTTTCGTTTACCGCTTGCAGCGGGCAGGGCCGGACGATGGGTTTCGCGCCGGAACAGCCTTCCCAGCCGGTCGCCTCAGGTCAGGCGATCGCGGCGGGTTTGCAGACTTCTTATGCTGATCTGGTAAGTCGAGTTTCGCCTGCCGTTGTGACCATCCGGTCGACAGAGCGGTCTCGCCCGGCGCAGCAGTTTCCTTTTATGGACGACCCGAGATTTCGGGACTTTTTCGGCGATCGCATGCCGCAGCAGACTCCACGACAGGTGCAGGGCGTCGGCTCGGGCGTTATCGTCAATTCAAATGGTTACATTCTTACCAACCATCACGTCGTGGATGGGGCGATCGATATCAAAGTTGAATTAACAGACAACCGGACGTTTTCGGCCAAGCTGGTCGGTTCGGATCAGCCGAGCGACCTCGCCGTGTTGAAGATCGACGCGACCGGCCTGCCGACTATCACGGTTGGCGATTCAGACAAGGTGCGGGTGGGCGACGTTGTGCTCGCACTCGGCAACCCGCTCGGAATCGGTCAGACAGTTACGTCGGGCATCGTAAGCGCCAAGGGACGTGCGACCGGCTTGAGTGACGGCAGCTTTGAAGACTTCATCCAAACCGACGCTTCAATCAATCGCGGCAATTCGGGTGGCGCGCTCGTCAATACCAATGGCGAGCTGATCGGTATCAACTCGCAGATCCTGTCGCCGTCGGGCGGCAATATCGGAATCGGTTTTGCGATTCCGTCGAACATGGCCAAGGCCGTGATGGATCAGTTGATGAAGACCGGGAAGGTGCGGCGCGGCATGTTGGGCGTGACGATTCAGCCGGTCGATGCCGACCTGGCTGCCAGCATGAATCTTCCGGCAGCGCGTGGCGCGATCGTTACGAACGTGACGCCGAATGGTCCGGCTGACAAAGCCGGTATCCAGCGGGGGGATGTGATCACGGCGGTCAACAACACTCCGGTGAATGATCCGAACACGCTGCGAAACACGGTGGCCGGCTTGGCGCCTGGAACCAATGCGACCGTCACGGTGCAACGCAACGGTCGCGATCAGAATGTTTCGGTGGCGCTGGCTGAGTTGCCTGATCGTCCGCATGACGACAGCGATGAGACGAGCAGCAACAACGGTGGTGGCGACGGCAACAATCGCTATGGACTCTCGTTGCAGGTGTTCACTTCCAACCAGGCTGAACGCTATGGTCTTGACCCGCAGGACCAGGGACTGCTCGTTACGGCAGTCGATCCGAACGGAAGTGCTGCCACCGCGGGAATCCGTCAGGGCGACCTGATTCAGGAGGTCAATCGTCGTCCAGTTCGAAGTGTGGCGGACTTTAACTCCGCGATTCAATTATCGGGCACGCGTCCCGCGCTGTTGCTTGTCAAGCGACGCAATGCGGTGACGTTCCTGACCTTGCGACCGGGTTCCTAAACCACGGCCCAAGCGACAACAATTCCGTCCACGGATCTGCGTGATCCGTGGACGTTTTTGTGTTAGCTTGCGCGCGAAGGGGATCAAACAGAGTGAGAGAATTCGATCGCAGACCATGGGGCAGTTACACCGTGCTCGAAGAAGCACCAACGTTTAAAGTGAAGCGTATCGAAGTGTTGCCCGGGAAACGACTCAGTTATCAAAAACACTCGCAACGCGCGGAGCACTGGTTTGTCGTTGAAGGAACTGCGAAAGTCACGCTCGATGGCCGCGACCTGCTGATCGGCACTGGCGAAGCGATCGACATTCCCGTCGGATCCGCACACCGTGTCGAGAACCCCGGCAAGGAAGACCTTATTTTCATCGAAGTCCAGCGAGGTAGTTATCTCGGCGAAGACGACATCGTTCGTCTTGAAGACGACTTCGGCAGAACATAAAACGCCACACAACCGTAGCACGCTTGCTGGAATTGCTTTTCACGTGTGTCTCGCGCTTGCGCGAGGTCAGTGAAAAAAGGATTTTTGGATCTACTTCTTTGCCACGCGTCTCGCGCTTGCGCGAGGTCATCAAGAAAAGAAGTTTTTGAATCATGTCTGACTCAGCGAACGAACTCACCATCGCACCGGAAGTCTCGCAAGGCTTGTGGGCTGATATCAAGGACGCTATACGCGGCTCGCACCATCGCAGCTACACGACCGGTCCGATCGGACGCGCAATTCTCCTGCTGGCCATTCCGATGGTCCTGGAAATGATCATGGAGAGTGTGTTCGCGGTTGTTGACATCTTCTGGGTGTCACACCTGGGAACCGACGCGGCCGCCACCGTCGGTCTCACGGAATCGCTGCTGACGATCATTTACGCACTGGCGATCGGCTTGAGCATCGGCGCAATGGCGATGGTTGCGCGTCGCATCGGCGAGGGGAACCCGGGTGGCGCCGCGCGCGCAGCCGTGCAGGCGATCGCAGTCGCACTGCTCATCTCATTCACCATCGGCATCGTCGCGACGCCGTTTGCGTCACGTTTGATGGCGCTGATGGGCGGCTCGCCGTGGGTCCTCGAACACGGCGTCGCGTTCACACGCGTGATGCTCGCGTGCAACTTCACAGTCGTCACGCTGTTCATGGTCAACGCGATCTTCCGCGGCGCGGGCGACGCCGCGATCGCGATGCGCACGCTGTGGATCGCAAACTGGATCAATATCGCGCTCGGTCCGTGTTTGATCTTCGGACTCGGACCGTTTCCGAAACTCGGCATCGTCGGTGCAGCGATCGCAACCAACATCGGCCGCGGCACCGGCGCGCTCATCGCACTAATCAAACTGTTTCGCGGCGGCGGACGTTTCGAGATCAAGCGCGAACATCTTCGTATCGAACCGGCGATCATGGCGCGGCTCGTCCGCCTCTCCGCTACCGCAACGTTTCAAGTCTTCATCGGCATGGCGAGCTGGATCGGTCTGGTGCGAATCATCTCGAGCTTTGGCAGCAATGCGGTCGCCGGTTACACGTTCGGCATTCGCGTGATCATTTTCGCGCTGTTGCCCTCGTGGGGAATGGCGAACGCGGCGGCGACGATGGTCGGTCAGGCGTTGGGCGCAAAGAACCCGGATCGCGCCGAACGCGCGGTTTGGCAAGCCGGTTTCTACAACATGATCTTCCTCGGCATCGTGGGGCTTCTGTTCGTGTTGTTTGCACCACAGATCATCTGGTTGTACACCGACGTTCCGGAGGTCGCGAA
>DASTOZ010000244.1:0-4994 GCA_035762365.1 Pyrinomonadaceae bacterium
TACCAACCCTGCGAGGGCGGCTGTCAACGCACCGAAGAGAATGATTCCGAGAAAGACCAGCGCCTGCGCAACAGACGCGCCGACTAAACCCGTCAGCCACTGCTCGACTGGCTGCGAGTAGTAGACAGTCATGAACACTGACGCGTAGGCGCCGACGGCCATGAAGCCCGCGTGTCCGATCGAAAACTGTCCGGTAAAGCCGGTGATCAAGTTCAGCGAGACCGCGAGAATGATGCTGATGCCGGTCAGGCTGAGCAGTTCGGCGTAGTAGTAGGGGAGTCCAAAACCGAAGACTCCGTCCCGGCTCATCCACGCGTTAACGCCGACGAGCAGTACGACGATGATGACTAAACCCAGAATCCGTTTAATGAAGGTTGGCATTCAGTGGATGTCGATCTGTGATCGATGTCGATCTGCGATCGATGTCGATCTGCGATTCCGTCAGACTTTCTCCTGTACGGTTGATCCGAGTAGACCTGAGGGACGAAGCAAAAGAACCAGAATCAAGATCGCAAAAGCCACTGCATCACGGTAAGTGGAAGCGATACCGATGTGTTGTCCGTAACCCACGACAAACGTTTCCGCAGCGCCGATGAGCAGGCCGCCGAGCACTGCGCCGGGAATGTTTCCAATGCCGCCGAGTACCGCAGCGACGAAAGCTTTCAATCCCGTCAGGATTCCCATCAACGGATCGATGTTTGGATTGTACTGCGCGGTCAGCACGCCGCCCGCCGCCGCCAACGCCGAACCAATCGCGAATGTCAGGCTGATGATGGCGTCGGTATTGATGCCCATCAGTTTCGCGGAGTTCAGGTTGAACGAGACCGCGCGCATCGCCGTGCCTACTTTCGTCTTGAACACGATCCACTGCAACAGCAGCATCAACGCAATCGATACGAGGAAGATGACGATCTGCGCCTTTGAAATGGCAGCGTTGCCGAAGAGATGGTACGGCGGTTGACTCTGCGATCCCAGAAAATCTGGAAACGCTCGCGGCGTCGCGCCGATCTGCGCGACGAAGATGTTTTCGATCAGCAGCGAGACGCCGATGGCCATGATCAGCGTCGTCATGCGCGAGTATTTTCGCACCGGACGATACGCGAATCGTTCGATGATCATTCCCACGACCGCCGCGATGATCATCGCGCCCAGGAGCACGACGGTCAGCGAAAGCATCGATGGTCCTGCAACGGCCAGACCCGCGTACAGTGCGATGTAGAAACCGGCAAACGCCCCCACCATGTACACGTCGCCGTGCGCGAAATTGATGAGACGGAGAATGCCGTAGACCATCGTGTAGCCCAGAGCGATCAGGGCGTAGATGGCGCCGACATTAAGCCCGTTGATTAATTGTTGAACGAAGGTATCCATCGATTAGGTGCTCACCTGTTGCTTCCCGAACCCGGGCTGGCTCCCGCTTTTGCCGGTGACGGCGGTGGCCCTGCCGTCGCGGGGGAACTCGCCGGAGACGCGGCGCCCGCTGCTGGTGATGCAGCAGATGTGGTGGCGGGCGGAGTCATACCTTCCGGATAGATCGTGGTGTCGTAAACAAACTTCCCATCCTGGAGTTTCAGGACGACGGCGGATTTGACGGTGTTGCGATCCTTGTCGATGGTAATCGAGCCGGTGATGCCGGGGAAGTTGGAGGTTTGGGCAATCGCATCGCGCAGCTTGGCGCTGTCAGTGCCACCGGCTCGCTTGATAGCGTCTGCCAGTACTTTCATCGAATCGTAACCGAGTGCTGCGAGTGCGTCGGGTAGCATCTGGAAGCGTTGTTTGTAATCAGCGACGAACTTTTGAACCGCCGGCAACGGATCGTCGACGGAGTAGTGGTTCGAGATGTAATCGCCGTTCAAAGCTGCGCCGCCGAGCTGCCACAGTTGCGGCGAGTCCCAACCATCGCCGCCGAGCAATGGAGCTTTGATTCCGAGCTGTTTGGTTTGATTCGCGATAACTCCGACTTCGCCGTAGTAGCCGGGAACGTAAATCACATCGGGATTCGCTGAACGAATCGCCGTCAACTGTCCGCTGAAGTCGCGATCGCCTTGGGTGTACGATTTTTCCTCGACGATCTGCCCGCCGAGCGCTTTGAAACTACGGGTGAAAAACTCGCGAAGCCCGCGGCTGTAGTCGGAGTTGAAGTCGTAGAGAATTGCGGCCTTGGTCGCTTTCAGGTTCTTGGAAGCAAACTTTGCCATCACGTCGCCCTGGAACGGATCGATGAAGCAGACGCGGAAGATGTAGTCGCCGACCTGCGTCACGTTTGGGTTCGTGGACGAAGGCGAAATCATCGGCACCCTGGCTTCCTGCGCTTTCGGCGCCGCAGCCAAACTGTTTGACGACGCTACCTCGCCGAGCACCGCGTGCACCTTGTCCTGGTTCACGAGCTTGGAGACTACTGTTGCCGCCTTGTTCGGCTCGCCCTGATCGTCTTCGACGATGACCCGGACTTTCCGTCCCATAACACCGCCGGCTTTGTTGATCTCGTCGACCGCCAGCTCGACGCCGTTCTTGGTCGACTGGCCGAAGCTGGCAGTGCGTCCGGTAAGATCGCCGTAATAGCCGACGACGATTTCGCCACTGCCGTCTGAGACGTTGGTTCCGCTACCATTCCGGCGTTCACAGGCAAAACTGGCGAATAGAGTAGTAATCAACAAAAGCGCGAGTATCGTGCGTTTCATCATGGTCCTCACAGACGGCGATTTGGATTTGACGAGCGGGCTCTGGTCACTTGTGACTTGTTCAGCGACGAATTATATAGATTTCACCCGAACTGTCGAGTGCGGAGACGCTGTAAGCCGTGCAGATCTTTGGGTTATGACTGTAAGATAGGGCGCCGTGAGCCACTCTACACCTGCCAAAACAGGGTTCGCACCCGACTTCGGCGACATGAACAAGGAAGACTTTCGCCGCTTCGGACACGAGTTTGTCGACTGGATCGCCGATTATTTCGAACGCCTCGAGGAGTTGCCGGTGCTGGCCGCCATCGAGCCCGGGGATCTGAAAGCGCAACTTCCCACCGCGCCGCCGGTAAAAGGCGAACCGATGGACCGGATTCTTGCCGACGTCGATCGACTGATCGTTCCCGCGTTGACGCATTGGAGTCACCCGTCATTCTTCGCCTACTTCGCAACGTCCACTTCTGCGCCCGGAATCTTTGGCGAGATGCTGTCGGCGGCCTTCGATAACAAGGCGATGCTCTGGCGCACGTCCCCTGCCTCGACTGAACTCGAGGAAGTGACGCTCGACTGGCTCCGGCAGATGATGGGACTCGATCCCGAAATGATCGGGATGATTTACGACACCGCATCCGTCTCGAGCATGCATGCTATTGCTGCTGCGCGCGAAGGTGTCCAGCAGCGCATTCGCGAAGAGGGCATGAGCGGACGGACCGACCTGCCGCTCCTCCGTGTTTACACTTCCGAACAGTCGCACTCGTCGATCGAGAAAGCCGTGATCACGCTGGGTCTGGGCCAACGCGGGTTGCGAAAGATCCCGACCGACAAAGACTTTCGCATGGACGCAAAAGCGCTCGCGCAGGCGATTGCCGAAGACAAGCGCGACGGTTATCTGCCGGTCTGCATTGTCGCGACCGTGGGAACGACGTCGACATCGAGTATCGATCCGGTGAAAGAAATCATTCCGATCGGCGAAGAGCACGCGATGTGGTTGCACGTCGATGCTGCTTATGCAGGTTCGGCGGCGGTCGTGCCTGAGCTTCGTCACATTCTCGACGGCTGTGCACGGGCCGATTCGATTGTCGTGAACCCGCACAAGTGGCTGTTCACGCCGTTCGATCTTTCCGTGTTGTATTGCCGTCACATGGATTTGCTGCAACGCGCGTTCTCGCTCGTGCCGGAGTATTTGCGCACGCCGGAACAGGAGAAGGTGCGAAACGGATCGGATTACGGCATTCAACTCGGACGTCGTTTCCGCGCGCTGAAGCTTTGGATGGTGATTCGCTACTTCGGGCAGGATGGTTTGGCGGCGCGCATTCGAGAGCATTGCCGCCTGGCGCGCGTGTTTGCGTCGTGGGTCGATGAATCGAGCGAGTGGGAGTTGCTGGCGCCGGTGCCGCTGGGGTTAGTTTGTTTCCGGGCGCGTCCTGAAGGCGTCGATGCTTCCGAGTTGGATGCGTTGAATGAAGCGATCATGCACGGTGTTAACGCCACTGGTCGCGCGCTACTGTCGCACACGCGGCTGAACGACAAGTTCACATTGCGACTCTCGATCGGAAACATTCGCACGACGGAGAAACAGGTGCGGCAAGTGTGGCAGTTGTTGAACGAACAGTTAACTGCGCGGCGCGCATAACGCCAGCAAGAGACCAATGGGAAAAAGAGTTTCAAAAACTTCTTTTCACATGTGTCTCTCGTTTTGCGGCAGGTTGGTCTTTACAGTAATCGGAGCAATAAGCATGAGATTCAGTTTGAAATTATCGCTAATCGTCGTTCTTAGTTGCGTACTTGCCTCCGCGCAAACGCCAACGCCAACGCCAACGCCGTCCGACGCGCAACACTTCACCAAGGGCGGCCTCGTGTTTGATTACCCGAACGGCTGGACCATCAGCGACATCAGCGACGACGACGCGCAGCAATACACGCTGTCGAAAAGCAACAGCGATCTTCAGATGCGCGTGTTTGCGCACAAAGGCCGCGTCACGCAAGAGAAACTGGCCGAGGCGAAGAAGTCGTTCATCGAACCTTACGTAAAAGCGGTTTCGAACCAGTTTCGCGCGATGGGCGCAACGCCGAGCGAAACGGCTGACACAACCGAGATTGCCGGATTACCAGCCGACGGCGTGAAGATCGCCGCGTCGCTCGGCGGCGACCCCGGCGCCGCGAAGATCTATTGGGTGCTCCTGGGCCAACGAGTCGTGGTCCTGACACTGTTTGGCCCCGACCGCGAGATCAAACAGTTCACGCCGGCCTGGGACCTGTTTCGCAAGAGTCTGAAGATCGAAGATCCAAAAGCAGCAGCGTCTCCTCCGAAGC
>DASTOZ010000245.1:0-4087 GCA_035762365.1 Pyrinomonadaceae bacterium
TGCAAGCTCAGAATCTCAGCATGGAGCGTTTGCGTGAAGAGGCCCGAAAAGATCTCGCCATCACCGCACTGCAGGACAAGTACGCCGGCCAGATCAGCATCAGCAACAGGGAAGTGGAAGATTACTACAACGCTAATCGCCAGCAGTTCGTGAACGCGCGCGGTGTGGCGCTGGCGATGATCATGGTTGACCCGCTCGACAACAGTGCGCAAGGCGTCAGAGACGACGCGAAAAACGATACCGACGCGAAGTTGAAGATCGATAACATCTACCAGCAGCTCCAGGGCAAAGCAGACTTCGCCACCGTCGCTCGCGCGAAGAGCGAGGACGTTCAAAGCGTTCAACGAGGCGGGGACGTTGGTTTCTTCACTGAAGAAGAGTTGAAGAGCAACGAGTTTCCGCCCGAGCTTATCTCGAGCTTCCTTGGCTCGATGCAGGTTGGTGACTACACCCAGCCCGTGCGCTTTCGCGGAAAGTGGTGCATTTTCAAACTCGCGGAGAAGCGGTTGGAAAATGAAAATCTGACGTTGGACAACGTGCGCGGACAGATCACGCAAGGCTTGACCAATCAACGTAAACAGATCCTGAACGCGGCATTGCTGGAGACGGCGCTCAATGAAGCGAAGGTCGTCAACAATCTCGCGATCCAAATGCTGAACAACCCGAGTAACCTGGGTCTGCGGCCTGCGGGTACGACCAGTTCGCAACCTGCCGGGAGTCCCGCGGCCAGTCCTGCGGCTTCGCAACCGACTTCGAGTCCGGCAGCCGCAACGAGTTCACCGGTCGGGGTTAAACCAGCCGCATCGCCGGCTGCGACCAAGTAGTTTGTAATCGTTCGACCCGTACGTGTCTCCGCTTCCTCTAAGCGGAGACACATGCCTACCTTCCATGTTGTTCCGCCTATCAGACGTACACAAATCATATGGGACGCAGGATGTGTTGCGCGGCACGTCGTTGCAGGTCAATCCCGGCGAACACGTCGGGCTTGTCGGTCGAAACGGCGCCGGAAAGAGCACGATCTTTCGGCTGGTCAGAGGCGAAGAGACGGCGGATCGCGGCGAGGTGGTCCGAGCGCGCGGCGTAAAGTTGGGCCTGTTGGACCAGCATGTTCACTTCAAGCCCGGTTCGACCGTGCACGAGTCGGCGTTGGCTGCGTTTGGCCGGCTACAACAGATCGAACATGAGATGCACGAGCTCGAGCACCGCATGGCGGACGCGGGCGATGATCTCGAGAAGATTCTCGAGCGCTACAGCGATCTCCAGCACGAGTTTGAGCACGAAGGCGGTTTCGAATACGCCGCGCGCGCGGAGTCGATCCTGCAAGGACTCGGTTTCGATCGTGAGATGTGGTCGTTGGAAACCGAGAAACTCTCGGGCGGCCAACAAAACCGCCTCGGTCTTGCGTGTCTGTTGCTGGCGTCGCCGGATGTTCTATTGCTCGACGAACCGACGAACCATCTCGACGTGAACGCCGTCGAGTGGCTGGAAGAGTTTCTGCAAGGGTACTCGGCGGCGTTTGTAATCATTAGCCACGACCGTTATTTCCTCGATCGGTCGTGCCGCCGCATCATCGAACTGGAAAACGGCCGCGCCGCAAACTACACCGGCAACTATTCCGACTATCTGGTCGAACGTGAAGAGCGTCGCGAGGCGCAACAGCGCGCGTACGATAACCAGCAGCAGTTGATCGCAAAGACGGAAGAGTTCATTCGTCGAAACATCGCGGGACAGAAGACGAAGCAGGCGAAGTCGCGTCGCAAGATGCTCGAGAAGCTCGAGCGCCTCGACGCGGTGCGTCCGGACCAGTCGTCGGGCGACTTTCGTCTTCAGGCGATCGAGCGAACGGGAAACCATGTGCTGACAGTGAACGATCTCGCCGTTGGTTATCCCGGCAAGTTACTCGCAGAGAAGATCGCGTTCATTCTTCGACGTGGCGAGTGTCTGGGCATCATTGGTCCAAACGGTTCGGGAAAGACGACGTTTCTGCGGACAATACTTCACAAGATCGAACCGCTGGCTGGTGAAGTGCGCTGGGGAACGAAGGTGCAGATCGGCTACTACGCGCAGCAACTCGACGACCTCGACGATCGCAACGAGATCATCATGGAACTGCGTCGCGTCGCGCCTTCGACTGCAACTGCCGGCGAGCTGCGATCGTTTCTCGCGAAGTTTCTGTTCACCGGCGACGATGTTTACAAACACGTGCGCGACCTGTCGGGTGGAGAGAAGGGACGACTCGCGCTCGCGAAGTTGATCTACTCGCGTGTGAATGTGCTGGTGCTCGACGAGCCGACGAACCATCTCGACATACCGTCGCGTGAGGCGCTTGAAGAAGCGTTGTCAGCGTATGAAGGGACTATCGTAACGATCAGCCACGATCGATACTTCCTCGATCGCGTCGCGACGCAGATTCTCGCGCTGGATGGCGCTGGAAATGCTGAACACTACGACGGCGACTACACGGAGTATCACGATTGGAAGCTCGGAGTGCGAGATTCATCGGTGTTATCTGTCGCCAAAGAACCGGAACCAGAAAACCTTGTTAGTGTCGCTCCTCTTCCACCCTTAGTCGCTGAATCACCTGCAGCTAAACCTCCAGCTCCGAAAAAGCCGGGTGTCAAAGTCATTAAGAAAAAGAAACCCGACGCGCGTACGCCAGAGCAGATTGAAAACGACATCTCACAAGCCGAGACGCGTCTCAACGATATCTCACAACAGATGGGCACGCCGGAAGTCGCGCGCGATGCGGACCGTTTGATCGCGCTGAACGACGAGTATAAACAGACCGAAGTTCTGCTCAAGACTCTCTACGACGAGTGGGACCGCGTCAACGAGGAACCGGTTCGATCACATTAACCACAAAAAGGCACAAAAAGCACAAAAGGCCGCACTCGAAAACAAAGCGAGTATCGTCCAAAGACGCAGCAAGTACATCGCCCAAAGACGAAGGGAATAATCGTCCGCTCTCTTTGAGTCTTTTTGTGCCGTTTGTGCCTCTTTGCGGCTAAACACTCACCAGCGGCAGCGATCGATATCGTTTGCCCGTAAGCCGCGCGAGTGCGTTCACGACCGCCGGAGAGATCACGGGAACGGGTGGTTCGCCGCAGCCAGTCGGCGCTTCGGTGCTCGGCACGATGTGAACGTCCACGGCCATCGGCGCGTCGACGATGTACGGCGGAACAAAGCCGTCGAAATTCCTTTGCTCCACGCGTCCATCCTTCAAGGTGATCGCGCCTTTCGCCATCAACTGTATTAGCCCAAACCCTACTCCGGCCTGAAACTGACTTTCCACCGACAGCGGATTGACCGCCAGACCACAGTCGACGGCGAGCGTCGCGCGATGAATTCTCGGACGCTTGTTCTCGATCGACACGTCGACGGCGCAAGCGACACCGGTCCCAAACGACTCGTGACACGAGATACCAACTGCGTGTCCTTTCGGCAACATGCTGCTCTGACGACTAAGTATGTTCTCGAGCAGCGCGAGCGGTCCCAAAAGCTTCTTCGCCTCCGGCTTGAGTAGCTTTCGCCGGTAAGCGATCGGATCCATTTTTGCTCGCTCGGCGAGTTCGTCGATCAGCGTTTCCATTACAAAGGCAGTGTGCGTGTGGCCCACCGAGCGCCACCAGAGCACCGGTACGTTCACCTTCGGATGATGCGCCCAGACCTGAAGATTTTGAATGTTGTACGGCGTGTCGGCGACGCCCTCGGTGGCCGTCGAGTCGACACCGTTTTTCACAGTGAAGGATGCGAAAGGAGTGTCACCAGTGATGGATTGGCCGACAATCACATGCCGCCACGCCGCGGGCAATCCGTCGGCGCCGATTCCGACCTGGACGCGATGAAAGTTCATCGGGCGATAGTAACCACCCTGCACGTCGTCTTCGCGCGTCCACACGAGTTTGACAGGCATGCCCCGCAGTCGTTTCGCGATCGTGGCTGCTTCGCGTTGCACGTGCGAATCAGCAACAGCGCGCCGGCCAAAACCTCCGCCGGTCATTTCCGTATGGAAAGTGACTTGATCGGGCTTGAGTCCCAGCACTTCAGCTACCGCCATGTGATCGACGGTTTGAAACTGCGAGCCCGC
>DASTOZ010000246.1:0-3277 GCA_035762365.1 Pyrinomonadaceae bacterium
GTAGTCTGTACGGTTTCGGTCTTTGCGAAGAATTTGTGACCAAAAGCAGGAAGGGTTTATGAGCGTTCAAAAGAAATTTCAGTTGGTTGCGATCGCGATTTTCGCGGCTTTAGTTGTGATTGCTCTGGGCCGCGGGGTGTCGGGAGCTGCGACGCAGGATCTAAATAGTCTCGACCGGAGGATCAGCATGCTCGAGCAGCGCTTTTACTCGCTCGAGACCAGCATGAACCGCTTACAACAGGTGTTAGCGTCCCAACGCTCGACAAACTCGTCGGCAAGCGTGAGCGATCGAGACGTCGATCAGTTGCAAGCGGAACTGCAGAGATTACAGCTTCGACTGAATGAAGTTGAGTGTGGGCTAGCGAAACTCGATGAGCGGACTGCGACCGCGAGTGGTAATCGACGGGGCGGGGAAGCGCGACCAGCGGATCCGTGTCGTCAGAATCCGAATACGCCGTTGCGCCTTCCCACGCGCCCGTAACTGAGCGTGTTATTGACCGACTTCCTGCGTCAGCCAGGTGAAGATCGGGTGTTCAAGCTCTTGCAGGTGTTTCGTCGAGAACATGTAGTCCACGTGTCCATACTGCTGCTTGAAGTTGATCGTCACGTCGGCTGACGTCATCAGTTGCGCCGTATCAAACATCGCAGTGCCGAAACCATGACCGGCCGCGAACATGATGACTGGACCATTGAAAGCGCTGAGGTTGTTTGTGAAGGTGGTCTCGCCTGCCAAACCGCAAGTGAGGTCGCGCAACGAGCGGGTCGTGGTGTAGTCGACGAACGTCGCGATGTTGGCGTGCACCAGAGGTTCATTGGCGAAGAAGAGCCGGTCTTCCAGAAAGCTGCCGGCTGCGTTGAAGTAGCCCGGCCGCGGCGTGACTGGTGAAACTGGCGGCGCGCTCATTGCGAGCACCCACACCTGATGATTCGTCAGTCCCGGCGGAAAACCCGGAATCGGCGACGGCGCGTTTGGCGCAACCTGCGCCAGTTGATTGATGACCTTGAAGCCGGGAGCACTTTGCCCGTCGAAGTACACACCGCCCGCAAGCAGGCCCTCAAATTGGTTGCAGAAGTTCTGATTGATTGCACGGACAGCGGGGTCAGTGTCGTAGATGGTTCCGTCAACAAGAATCGCGCCAGCGTAATCGTTCGGGTGCGCGTTCAGCACTGCCAGTGAAGCGAGGCTGCCGAGCGACAACCCGCCAACGACGATCTTGAGTCCGGGATACTCGCTGGCGATCTGTTGCCGGATAAACTCGGCGTCGTCCACTATCGTTTGCAGTCCCCAGTCAGCCATGGGCGAGCAATCAATAGCTCCGCTCTCGCACGATCCCGCGGTTAGATCATTCACTCGTTGCGAATAGCCATAGACGACGAAGTTTCGACGCGCGAAGAATGCGATGAAAGAGTTGTTGTAATCACCATCGGCGGTGGCTTCGTAGTTTTGAAAGCCGCTGCCGAGTGGCGGCATGAGCAAAATCGCGGCCTTGATTCCTTCAGGCGCCGAAGGCTTGACGACTTTCGACATTTTGAAGCGGTCCAGTGTGTTGTTGCCTTCCTGGACGATGGTCACTGTTTTATTGAGGTCGCCGCCGACGACCGAGTTCTGCGTGTTGATGATCTGGTATGGCTGCGCGTTAGCGAGCGACGCAGCGAAAAATAGCTGAACAGCGATTAGAAGAGCGAAAAACGTCCGCTTGCAGATGGCTGGCAGCAGAGAATTTGTGGTGTTAAGGGTCGGGGTGTCAATTGTTGTGGTAGTCACTTTCCTTATCTCCTTCTGGTGGTTCGTGAGGCGGATGCGATTGAGGTTTACTCGCTCGTGGGTCTCTTCGGAGGTCCCGAATCCGCGCATACAACTGTTAAGGCGAAGGAAGGGCGCGAAAAGTATCTTTGAGAGTTATGAAATTTTTATGAGAGCGGGCTTCCTCCTTGTGGCTGCCCACAGTCAATGAATGCGGCTAGGGCGGTGTTTGTGGAGTTGCTGATTGTGAATAATCGCCTCGATGATTCGACATCTGGTCCAATTTATGTGCGCGGTATGCGCTCTCGCCGCTTTCGTTTCGTGCAGTACGACATCGCCGCCGAAGACGAATGCACCAGCGCTGGCCGCGAATACGAATGCTGCACCGACCCCTGAACCGCGCGCATCGTTGGAATCTGTTTTGGCCGACGGGCCCGAAAATAACAAAGCACTCCAACGTGCGTGGGCCAACTTCCGACGTTCACAGAAATACCGTTTAGCGCAAGCCGGCGAGACGCAACACAAGCCGTATTTGATCTGGTGGGGAGCTGAGGCGTATCAGGGAGATGAGTTCCTCATCGCGATTGTAGTCGATCCTTCACGCGCCGATTCGAATCGTTATGGGCTCGTCGTCATTGCCGCGCCGAAATCCGACGGCGGGAAATACAAGCCTTATTGGGTTGAGCGCGAGAAGGACCTGTCGAGTTGTGAGTTCTCTCCTGCCAGCGGGAGCGTGTATTTCGAATGCGATCGCCAGGACGGCACGCAACAGAGGGCGCTTGCATGGTTCAGAAGCAGGAGAAAGTTTGAACTGAAAGATCTCAGTCGATATGCGCCCGGCGGAAAATGAGTCCGCAGAGCGCAGCGTTACTTTGCCGCGCTCGCGCTTGTTTGAACGCCACCGCGGAGCGCTACCTGTCCTTTCCGCGAAAAGTTGATCGACTCGCCAAGGATTCGTGCCGCCTCCTGAGGCGCATGGAATCCGGTTGAATTTTCGGATTCGATGAAGTCCACGTAAAACTGCGCGCGACGTTGAAAGTCCTGCGCAGTTGTGACCGCGGCGTCATTGCGTCCAGCGTCCCGCGCGGCCTTAATGTCGTTTATCAAATCGACCAGCGCGTCCATCGCCAGGTTCCGAAGGTTCTGCGTGCGCTGCTGAATCGTCTCGACTCTCGCCTTCAACTCGTCCTCAGACCACCGGTGACATGTCTGACAAGCACGATTGATGTTGAGCATCGGCGAACGCACATGATGATCGCTGATCTTCAACGCCCCCTCGCGCTTATAAGGCATGTGACAGTCAGCGCAGACGACTCCCGATCGCGCATGGATGCCCTGGTTCCACATCTCAAACTCCGGATGCTGCGCCTTCAGCACCTCGGCGCCGGACTCCGCGTGCGTCCAGTCCTTGTGCGGATTCTTTTCGTAGTACTCGTATATCTGCTCGACCTTGACGCCCTGGCTCCACGGATAGACCAGCCGCTTCTCCTTGCCCCGGAAGTAGTACTCCACGTGGCACTGCCCGCAGACGTA
>DASTOZ010000247.1:0-2085 GCA_035762365.1 Pyrinomonadaceae bacterium
GCTGATCGATCAGCACGTCGCACACGAACGCGTGCTGTTCGACAAGTATCGCGCCCTCGAAGCTGCACGCCAGACGGACTCGCAACAACTGCTCGTCCCCGAAACGTTCGACCTGACGCCCGCGCAAGCCACGGTCTTCGACAACCTCGCGCCGGAGCTTGAAACTTACGGATTTGAGCTGATGCGGCTTTCGGGACGTACCGTCGCGATCAAAGCGGCGCCCGCGGATCTTCCCGCCGGCGAAGCGCGCAACATGCTTTCCGAGTTGCTGGATACGATCGACGCGGAGAAGAAAGACTCCGCGCGTGAGACTCTGCGCGACGAGATCGCCGCGTCGCTCGCGTGTCACGCCGCGATCAAAGTGAACATGCCACTCGCGCCGGAGAAGATGCGCTGGCTCATCGATCGCCTGCTGCAAACCTCCTCCCCGACCACCTGTCCGCACGGCCGCCCAGTGATTCTGCGCCTCAACCGTCGCGACATTCTCAAAGGCTTCCACCGGATCTAATCCGCGTTTACAACTCGTCGAGTGTTCTGATGACGGCGTCGACGTCCGTCAGATCGGGGAAAAACCTGTCGGGAGAGTGTTGGAGGATCTCGTCGTTGGAGTAGAAGCGTCCGGTGCCGACTGCGACGGCGCGAGCACCGAAGTGGCGCGCGCAGTCGATGTCGTTTGGCGTGTCGCCGATGACGATGAAATGTTCGGGAGGGAGATCGCGTTGCAGGTGCTTGCGAATGCGCTCGGCTGCCAGTGCGGGAAGATCGCGACGTAAATGCGACTCATTGCCAAACGCGCCGGGCAGCGTGAAGAACTTTTCGAGACCAACAAGCTCCATTTTCAGATAAGCCATCGGTTCGATGTTGCCGGTCAGAAGTGCCGAAGCGTAGCGCGGATGCCGATCGAGCGCTTCGAGCGTTTCGCGCGCGCCGGGAAGCAGTTCGAAAAACGTGACGCCGTTGCCCGTGATCTTCTTTGCCTCGGCTGTGAGACGCTCGCTCAGGACATGCATGCGCTCGCGAACGTCCGCGTGAGTAATGCCGTGATCGCCGAGGGCCTCGATAAAGATCTGCATGTCAGTCATTCCCGACACGTGCATGTCGGCGAGTTGGCCCGCGGTGCCGAACAACTCCTCGAGCACGGGAATGGTGTACTCCTTGTACCCACCCGGCCGCGCCGAGCGAATCAACGTCCCGTCAATGTCCCAAAGTAAAATTCTCATGTTTGATTTGATCACAAGAGGCACAAGATCCACAAAAGGCACAAAAGGTAGAAACCAGTTAGGAAGCTAGGGCCAGATCTCTATTCAACGACAGCCAGCACGTCACCTGCGTTTACTGTGTCGCCGGGTTTGACGTTGATCGAAACGACCACGCCCGCACGCGGCGACTTCATCTCGTTCTGCATCTTCATGGCTTCCACGACGACGAGTCCCGATCCCTTCTCAACCGCCGCGCCCGCTTCGATTTGCACCCTTACGACTTTCCCGGGCATCGGCGCCGTGATTTCAGCGAGCCCGTGGTGATGACCGTGCGCATCCTGTCCGCTGCGCAAACGCTTCGGGTCGACGATCGTGACCGCGTAATTACGCCCGTGGAGACTGACATCGAAACTGTCGTGACCCTTGCCCCCTTTGCTCACGCGACACTCGTGCACGGCAGCATCGCGCAGAAACAGGTAGCTGCCCGGCTCAGGTTCGCGCAGTTCGAGATCGTAAACGCGTCCATCGACGTCGGCCTTCACTTGTGAGCCGTCGATCTTGACGTTCAGCTCGTGCTCCTGGTCGTCGATGATGGCTTTGAGTTTCACGACTTCCTCCACCGTCGCAGACCTGCTGTGCGACCAGCCATCTTCCAGCGTCCATCAGACATCTGCGCCGAGCCTTGAACAAAAACAGGCTGCTCGTGGCGCGCGTGATGCAGTGCGGCCGCAATCGCCGCGAGATCGATCTGCCCCTGTGACGGCTCGACCGCCACACGTCGCTCGTTAAATCGCGAAATAAATCCCGTATCGAGTTTCCCTGCAACAAACTCATCATCACGAGCGACCTCGCGAAAGAACGGCAACGTCGTCGTAATACCGACGAC
>DASTOZ010000248.1:0-3713 GCA_035762365.1 Pyrinomonadaceae bacterium
CAATCTGGGCCGAGTCGCATTTCAGCGGACACCGACGTTTTTCGTCAATGGACCGGCGAAGGTTGAAATCACCAGTCCAAAAGCGGGAAGCGTGCTCAACCGTGCCGACGGCGACATTACCGTCACCATCCATGCGTCGAGTACGTCTTCGTCGATAAAAAAAGTTTCACTCGATTTCTGGAATTCCGATGCAAAGGCGGTTGGAAACGACACGTACGTGGTGAAGATGAAGAGCTGCATGCGCAAATGCCGTTTGCAAGCGATTGCGACTGACGACAAGGGGATCGAGTCGCGTTCGGAGTACGTGGAATTCACGATCGCCTCAACGCCGATTGTGACGCTCTACTGGTATGACGGGGAATATCTGCAGGAATTTAAGCCTCGCGAGACGTTGAAAGTTGATAATGAAATGACGCTTCATGCGTCAGGAGTGCACGAGGAGACTTACCTCTACAATGAGGCAGACATCGTTAAGACCGAAATCTTTGTGGACGGGGTTCGAGTTTGCACGATCGATGAAGCCAATCGGTATTGGCATGACTACAACTGTGTCTGGCGTCCTTCGCCGGGCAAATACAAACTCCACGCTGTAACGACCGACGAAGATGGGGCGGTAGGCAAATCGGAGGTGATCGAGGTCGTAATTGAGAGACCCTGATCACCCCCGCCTTTTTGAAACCCTAACTACTGTTTGATTGTAATCTGGCCGTCGCCTTTAAGAATCTCGGCAAACGTGTAACTCTGAAGTGAATGCGCCTTGCAGGCTTTGAGACTGCCCGGAATCAAACTCGGTGAAGGTATTCCGACGTCGTCTCTGCGCTCCGCGTCGGTGGACCACCAGCTCATGAAAGCGCCCTGGTCGTCTTTCCACTCGGCGTCGGACGGGATCCATCCGCCGGGCTCCGGTTCGCAGAACTGCCATACAAATTTGTCGGGCGTTTCAACACCATCGTTATCTTCGATCACCAACTGCACCCACCTACCGATGTAAGCGGCAACAGACGAGTCGCGCACGACTCCACTCATGAGCGCGCGGTTCTTTTCGATAACCATCGAATCAAGATCCGCTTTCATTGAGAACGCGATGCCTTCGTCTTTCGAAGGCTCGCCATCCGGGTCCTGGACGACGACTTTCGTGTCGTCAGTAAAGATCATGTAGCCGGTGGCCCCACCTCGTTCTGACGATGTAGCGCTAAACTCGAGGTACTTCGCGATCTCATCGTCCATGATGAATTTGTATGTGCCACCAACTGTTCCGGCGACTTGGGCGGAGGAGGGTAAAGGTGTTGCAAGAAAAACCAGGCACAGCGCGAAAAGCGAGGCAGAAAACTTTCTTAGCATTGAGGGTCAACTCCTTTAATCAAGATCTGTAAGGGGGAAGTGTCCGTCGGGGGCAGGGTTTATAGCACAAACACTGTTGCACTTCCAATGATTTTGCTGTTGCGAGGCGTTCGATGGATGTATCTGCATTCGTGAAATACGTGTTCCCAAGAAGCATAACGCGCAAAAGGTGGCAGGAAAGGACCAGGGGGCCAGCTATTCGCCAAGTTATTCAATGGTCTTGAAAATTCGGAACAGGTAGTAATAGGACGGAAACAGGAGCAACGCGCCGGCGATGAGCGCGGCAAGTAATAGCTGGAGCGTGCTTTGCGGAGCAGCAGCGGATGTGATGCTGATGTCTGGTTCGATTAAGTATGGAAACTGTGCAAAAGCCCAGCCCAACAAAATCAATGTGACCTGAGCGGCTGCACAAAGACGCGCCGCGCGATAGCGTCTGGTCCAAAGCGTGTAGAACGCGCCGATTGCAAACGCCGCTGTCAGGATGTGTAGCGCCAGGGCCCATGAGCTGCGGCTGATGCCTGCGCGGACTGTCGGTGCGCCGGTTCCCGCTAAAACGAAAACGATCAGCGCCAGTAGACCAACCGCGACACCGGCCAGCAACGCTCGCAAGCGAAAATCTTCCCGCAACGGACCTTCGTCAGCTTCAATCGTTAGATAAACAGCCGCGAGAAACGCGAACAGCGCGAGTGCAAAGAAACCCACCGCGAGCGGAAATGGGGCCAACCAGGGTTCGAAAAAGCCGCTCGTGACGACGCCGTTCTCCACGCGAATGTTTCCCGAGGCGATCGCCCCGAGAGTGGTTCCCAGCAGGATCGGTGTGATGATGCTGGCGATCGAAAACACCAGGCTCCAGCGCCGTTGCACTTCGTCACGCTGAACGTCGTAAGTCCGAAACGTAAACGCCGTGCCTCGCAAAACTATGCCGATTAGCAGCAATGTGATGGGAATGTGCAGTGCCGTTGCGATCACGGCGAACGCCGGTGGGAATGCGGTGAAGAGAACCACGACGAGGAGTATCAGCCAGACGTGATTTGCTTCCCATACCGGACCGATGGCGTTGGCGATCAGCGCGCGTTGTTCGCGTGCGCGTCGTCCGAAAGCAAACAGGTCCCAAACGCCGCCGCCGTAGTCCGCGCCGCCTAACAGCGCGTAAAGCACGAGCGACGCGACCATCACGCCGGCAATGATCGTTTCAAGCGGCAATGCGCGCCTCCTGAGCTCGTGGATGCGGATCGCGTGGGCTCGCCGCGACTTGTCGCAGCAACAGAAAAACTGTGACGAGCGCGAGAAAGATGTAGAGCACTGTGAAAGTGATGAACGGCAGGATCAGTCCCGGCATCGGGGTGACTGCTTCGCTGGTGCGCATTACGCCGTAGATGATCCACGGTTGCCGGCCGACTTCGGTCACGGTCCAACCTGTTTCGATCGCGATGAAGCCGAGTGGCGCAGCGGCGACAAGCACACGCAAAAACCACTTCGAGTGGAGCCAGTTTTGCTTCCGTCGTCGTCCGCGCACATAACGCCAGGCGCCCCAGAGCGCGACCAGCATCATCGCAACACCACATGCGACCATGATCTGGAAAGCGATGTGCACGATCGCAACCGGCGGATATTGATCGGCGGGAAAATCATTCAAACCTTTCACGACGGCATTCAGATCACCATACGCAAGTACGCTCAACCCGTAAGGGACTTCGATTGCGTAACGTGTGACGCGCGCGTCTTCGTCAGGAACGCCGCCGATTCGCAACGGCGCGCTCGTCTCCGTTTGAAACTGTCCTTCGAAAGCGGCGAGTTTCACCGGCTGTGTCACCGCTACTCGCTTCGCCAGAAAGTCTCCGCTCAACGGTTGCAGGATCGCGCCGACGCCGCCGACAACCAACGCGATCGCCAGTGCCGCTTTGTGAAAGCGATTGTCCGGATCGCGCCTCAGCATGAACGCATGGATGCCGGCTACGACGAATCCCGTCGCAGCGTAAGCGGCGAGCGTCATGTGAATGGTTTGCGGCAGCGCTGCCGGATTCAACATCGCCGCGATCGGATCGATATCGACCGGTTTACCGTCGACCAGGCGAAAACCCCTCGGCGCGTTCATCCAGGCATTGGCAATGACGACGAAGATGCCGGAAAGTGCGCCGCTGATCGCCACCATTACGCCCGCAAACAGGTGCGCCCGAGGAGGTATTCGCTTCCAGCCGTAAAGATAGATGCCCAGGAAAATCGCCTCGGTGAAGAACGCAAAACCTTCGAGTGAGAAAGGAATGCCGATAATCGATCCGGCATAACCCATGAATCCCGGCCACAACAATCCCAGCTCAAACGAGAGCACCGTTCCTGAAACCGCGCCGACGGCGAACAGTATCGCCGTGCCT
>DASTOZ010000249.1:0-3812 GCA_035762365.1 Pyrinomonadaceae bacterium
CACCGCGCGGCGCACGGCTGCCGAGTGTCCGTCGCGAAAGACCGTCTCGACCCACGTCTCCTGCACGGAGAGAAACGCGGCAACGCCCGCGATCGTCAGCGCCAAGACGAGTGCGAGCGCGCTTAGACCGACGAGTCTTCGCGCGGTCCTTCTTTGCAGACGTTCTCGAAACGCGACCAAATGCTCCAGAAAGTCACCCGCGGACGCGTAACGCTCCTCGCGATCGGTATGCAACGCGCGACGAAGAATTCGTTGCAGCTCTTTCGGAACACTGGTGGACTTCAGAACTGGACCAACGATGTCGTCGCTTCGTTTCAAACGCTCGAGCACAACGGTGCGCGATGAGCCCGTGAAGAGCTGCACGCCGGTTACCATTTCGTAGAGCACGATGCCCAGCGAGAAGATGTCGGTGCGGCCGTCGAGTGGTTCGCCTCGCGCCTGCTCGGGAGACATGTAGCTCGCGGTGCCCATGATTGCGCCGGGCACAGTCAACAACGGTTGCTCCGATTGAGATTCAGCGGACGAGATGTTGTCCCGACTCGACACGAACGATCCGTGATCGTCTTCGAGCTTGGCGATACCGAAGTCGAGCACTTTTACGAGGCCGTCATCGCGCACCATCACGTTTTCGGGTTTGATGTCGCGATGAATGATCCACGCGGTGTGCGCCGCTTTCAGCGCGCGGGCGATCTGAATCGTGATATCGAGCGCGCGCTCGAGTTCAAGCGGTTGAGTTTTGCCCGAGGCAGGATCGCTCAACAGCTCGCGCAGCGTGCGCCCCTCGACGATCTCCTCGACGATGAAGTGCGCGTCGCCTTCATGCGTGATCTCGAAGATCGTGATGATGTTTGGATGATTGAGACGCGACGCGGCGAACGCTTCCTGCTCGAAACGTCGGACACGTTCGGCGTCGGAAGTAAACTCGACCGGAAGCATCTTCAACGCGACTACACGGCGCAGGTTTTCATCGTACGCCTGGAAGACCTCGCCCATTCCGCCAACGCCGATGCGCTTTTCGATGCGATAGTGACTGATGTGCGCCGGCGGAGGCATTCGAGGCATGGAAGCGATCGCCGGTGATTCCATGAAACTCCCCGCTTCCGACTCCCGCTTCAGCAGTGCCTCAACTTCCGCCAGCAACGCCGCGTCGCCGTCACACGTCCGGGCGAGGAACGCAGCTCGTTTATGTGGTGGCAGATCGAGTGCCTGTTGCAGTAGCTCCTCGATTTGTAACCAGCGCTGTTGGTCCACGGATCTAAGCTCGAGACTCACTCAATTCCTGAAGCAGCCACAGTTTTGCCGTGCGCCATTCTCGTTTGACGATGTCTATCGAGATCCCCATCACCAACGCGGTCTCTTCAATGCTGAGACCCCCGAAGAAACGCAGCTCGACTACCTTGCTTTTGCGCGGCGCAAACTCGGCGAGTCCATCGAGTGCCTGGTCCAACGCCAGCAGATCGAGATCGCGCGGTTGGCTGCTGAGCTCCACCTGGTCGACGGTGACGCGCGTGTATTCGCCGCCGCGTTTGAGGTTGTGACGTTTGCGCGCTTCGTCGACGAGCACGCGACGCATGAGCTGTGAAGCGATCGCGAAGAAGTGCGCACGGTCCTGCCAGTGAACGCGGCTCGAGTTCACCAGCCGCAGATAGGCTTCGTTGACGAGCGCGGTCGTCTGCAGCGTGTGTCCGGCGCGTTCACCACGCATGCACTGACGCGCCATCCGCCGCAACTCTTCGTAAACGAGCGGCATGAGCTCGTCGAGCGCCGACTGGTCGCCGCGACGCCATTGCAGGAGAAGCTGGGTAATGTTCCCTGTCACGATGCCACGAGGAGAGGTGGACCCTCCAGTTTGGACGAGAATTACGCCTAATAAAGCAGGACAAGACCCTGAGAAGAGCGCCGCAATTTATCACCTCGCTCCGTCTCATTCAATAAAAGTTGAGGATTCAACCATGAAAACACTGCTCAAAAGCCTTACGGGTATCGCTCTGCTAACCCTCATCAGCACGCTCGACGCAAGCTCCCAGACAGTCGTCAACCGTGCCCGCGTCGGCGGCTACGCCGAAGAGATCACTTATGTCAGCTCAGGCCCTTTGAAAGACAAGCTGGTCATGATGGACGGATACGAGTTGTACTCCGTCGATATGGCAAAGAAAGGTTTGCTGACCAGGGTTTGCAAAGTCGAAAGCCCGGAAATCGATCAGTTTGTAAATGGACTCACCTTCGTGCCATCCGAAGGACTGTTTGTAATGAACAACGCGCCCCATCCCGACAGGCTCTTTTTCTTCGATCAGGCTTGTAGCTTTAAAGGCACGCGTCCGATTCAATATCTCGACAGTAACTACCGGCCCGGTCACATCGAAGGCATGGCTTACATCCCAAACGATGCGCCCGTTTTTCCCGATCACTTGATCATGGTCGCCTGGGACGCACTCGGCGCCGCCGACATTCGTCTCGAAATCATGAGACGCGACGGCGTTGTCGTGGCTGAGATTCATCGGCCCGATTGGCCCACGCAGTTGTTAGTAGAGGGCGGAACCGGCGACGTAATGTATCTCGGGCCGAATCGTTTGCTTCTCTCCGCCTATCACACAGACAGTCTTTGGATATCCGACTTCAGCGGCAACATCGTTTCCGGTCCACTGCCAACGGGCGGCGCTGAGGGGATGGGCGAGGGCATTGTGCGACTCGGCGACGGGCGCATTGTCGCTACAGACTTCCCGCAAAGTCTGCTGGTCTTTGACAAGAACCTGAATCGCCAACCGCAGGACGATCGGCACGACGTGATCGGTGCGAATCTAAACGTGCCCAGCGGTATTGCCTGGGACAGCGATGCGAATCGGTTCATCGTCACACACGATAACAATTCCTTTAATGGACGAGTGTCAGGTTTATCGGAGACGCTTACAACCGCCACTCCCATCGTCGATCTGAGCTCGACCCCATTTGCCCGTCAGACTGTTTACCTCGCGCAGGACGACCTGATCGGCATCTTGCGGTTTGGCGGGCCGAACCTTCGCGCCATCCTCCTCTTCAACACCAATGGAACGCTGAACAGTCAGATCGATCTTGGTCCGACCGCTCTCGGTCAGAACTTTGGTCAACTATTGGCATTTACGTATCTGCCAACGACTGACGAATTCGTGGTTGCTTTCGGCGGCGCGCCTGGACCGGGTCAGGCGCTGGAGAGACAGCGGCTTCGTGTGATCTCGCGAGCGGGCGCGCTCGTACGCACGATCGATCTCACGAACACGGGCGCCGCCGGTGTCAACGGTCTCGAGTACTTTGAAGATGCGCACGGCGGCGGCGGACGTCTGCTGCTGATCTCCGCATTTGGGCGAATGATCGTCACCGATGTCGACGGCAACGCGCGCACACCCGATGGCATTCCGTTCGGCGAGTTCAATAGTCGCGTGAAGTTTGGATTGATCACGCGCAACGACGTCGCGGCGATCACGTCAGGACCCAACGCCGGGGCATTCGCGATCGTCGACAGCAATGGTGGAGAGGTCGTGATCTTTCGTCTGAATTAGTTGAGACGATGACCGAATAGCCTGTTGCCGTCCGCCACGTACATGAAGCCGAAAACTTCGTCGGCGACGAAGCGGTCGTCGAGATCGGAGAGTCGGATCTCGCGTTCAGTGCGCCCGTTGTTGACGTTTACGCCTGCAAGTCCGTTTCCGTCGCGGGTATCGAGGTCGGTGTAGAAGTACATCCACTGTCCGCGCAAGGTTGCGAGACGTTCACGGTGCCAGAGGAAACGCGATAGACGTTCGAGTTGATGTGCGGGATCGATTCGGTTTACCACCGGA
>DASTOZ010000250.1:0-3371 GCA_035762365.1 Pyrinomonadaceae bacterium
ACGGTTGCAGCGACCAGACGTGCGTCGACGGCTGCAACAACACGTTGAATCGCTGCGTGCAATTCTGTAATTCCGGCTGTTGATTACGGATTCGTCTGCGGCGTGATTAGTCGGATTAGTGAGTTAACAAGGCAAGCTTTGCCTCTAGTATTCGTGTGCCCGAACGTTGCCATCATTCGGTAATCGCGGCCGGACAGCGTCTCGGGCACTGAATACGCGAAGCTCAGGAGATTTACGCTTCAGGTGCTTTGAAGATGGCGTCGCTGACCTTAATACCGAAGGTGATCGTCTGCACGCGGACTTCCTGGGCTTCGCGGCCGTTTTCGTATAACAACGTGCGGTAGGGCACGAGGGTCTGCTGCACCGGTCGATAGTCGAGGAATTTCTTCGTGTACTTCACTGCCGTTCCACCCGGAAAACCCTCTTCATACTCCAGCCACAGGATGCGCAGCGATCTGGCACTGATGTAGTAGCGCGTTTTCCGATGCTCTTTATCCGTCAGATCGACGACAAACAGATCGAGTCCCTTCTGCTGGTCCTTGCCGACGACGGTCAGTGTTGAGCCGCACTCTTTGTACCGAAGCAAGGAGTCGATGCTGTGGTGATGCTGCGAAATGAAACTCGCCATAGCATCCTGTTTCGGCGTGAACGAGGCGCCATTGATCACCCCAAAAAGCTTCCCCTCGCCAAAAATCAGCGAATACTCGACTGTCGACAGCTTCTGGTCGAGACGGATCTTGTCTTTGTCAAGGTTTTCGCCGCGAATGAAACGACGCTCGTAATTCGCTTCTTCGGCGTTCCCGTCCGGCATGTAGCGGGTGATCTTGCCGCGCTCGATACCGTTGCGTCGAATATGGTCAAGACCAGGACGCGTGCCATACATCAGAATCACCGACTCGACGATCTGCTCGGCCGTATACTTCAGCTCGCCATTGGACTTATTGTCCTTGGACGGCGTGATTTTAGCCTCTTTGGGCGGCGTCTCTTTTGCGGGAGGTTGTTGTGCGGGTTTGGGATCCTGGGCCGCAACCGGGAGCAGGAGCGCACAGAGGACTATCAGGGCGAATATTGAACGCAGCAAACTATCTGGTCTCCTTGGGGATTCAACCAAACACTAGGGAGAGGCGGATTGTAACACGAACGCGGATTTACGCAGAACCGGCGCGAACCACGAAAATCGATGCAATCAGCGCAATCGACGTCCTTAGATCGCGTTTGACAAGATTGGGCTGCCCGCGTATGTTCCTTTGTTTTTGCAGAAAGGAAAATCCATACATATGAAGCGGGTCGGAGTTCTCGTTGGCCGGGAAAAGACGTTTCCGGAAGCCATCATCAAAGGAATTAATGAAAAAGGGCGCGGCGAGGTCGTCGCCGAATACATGAAGCTCGACGGCGTTCGTTTCGACGCACCGCCGCAATACGATCTCGTCATTGATCGTATCTCGCACGAAGTTCCGTTCTATCGCGCCACGCTGAAGCGAATGGCGCTCGAAGGCACAATCATCATCAACAATCCCTTCTGGTGGTCGGCCGACGACAAGTTCTTCAACTACTCTTTGGGAAAGAAGCTCGGCGTGGCCATCCCGAAGACCGTGTTACTGCCGCAGAAGGATTACATCGAGGGGATCGTCAGCGAGAGCCTCCGCAACCTCGCGTTTCCGATGGACTGGCAAGGCATCGCCGACTACGTCGGATTCCCCGCGTTCATGAAGCCGTTTGACGGCGGTGGTTGGAAAAACGTTTCGAAGATCAATTCACTGGAAGAGCTCCTGACCGAGTACAACAAGACCGGAACGCTCTGCATGACGCTCCAGGAGGGCATCGACTTCGATCAGTTCGTCAGGTGTTATTGCGTGGGCCAGGAAGAAGTGATGATCATGGCGTACGATCCGCGCAAACCGTACTTGTCCGGCGAACAGTACGTTCACCATCCGGACTATCTCGCGCCGCAGCTTGCGGATCGCGTGCGAAAGGACGTGCGCACGCTGTGCACCGCGCTGGGTTACGACATCAACACAGTTGAGTTTGCGATCAAGGACGGCGTGCCGTACGCGATCGACTTCATGAATCCGGCGCCGGACGCGGAACTCGCATCAGTCGGGGAGTTTTACCACAACTGGATCACGAACGCCGTCATCGATCTCGTCTTCAAGCGATTGAGAGAACCGGCGCAGCGCCCGCGTTACCGCTGGGATGCCTTGTTGAATCCGGAACCGGTGCAGGCGTTTGCTGTCGCTTCTGCCGCGGAGCAACAGGCGCGCACGATCACACCAATGCCGGAAACAGCCGCGACCGCGAGCGCGACTGCAAAGAAGCCGGCGACGAAAAAGAAGAAATCAGTTTAAGAGTATTTCGAACGGCTGAAGAGCATTCGCGTGCCGAGCAGCGAGACGAGCCACACGAACAGCGCTGACGAAGCGAGTGACCAGGCAAAACTGCCGGCGAGCGAATCGACGAGGCTGGCGACCAGCGCCAGCAACACGCTGGCATTCGTCACGCGCAACGCAAGCCGGCGAACGCGCGTAACGTTCTGAAGCCAACTGATCCGGCGAAGTTCCGTCGCCAGGTAGTCGTCGTCGTTGTTCAGGTTCATGTAGTACTCACCTTCGCTCCGAGCATAGCGCGCCAGCGCTTGCTCGGAAGCGTCGCGTGCGGCTTCGTGATAATGGTGAATGACGTGGGCCAACTTCCCTTCCCGCAGCGCAATATCCGCCAGACCAACACGCGCCTTAAAATTCCCGGCATCGATCTCGATTGCTTTCTGTAACGCGTTTCTCGCCTGTCGCGCGTCGCCACACTCGAGAAAACTCTCGCCGATCAGCGGCAACAACACGACGTCGTTGTGCGCCCGAATACTCGCCAATCGCAAGGCCGCCCGCGCTCGCGACAACAAGCGCGCATCACCATTCGCACTCGCCTGCGATCGAAGCAAACGCGCGAAGTCGTAAATCAACCACGCTCCGTGTGGTCTAACATTCAACGCGCGGCGAAACGCCTCGCCCGCTTCACGCAAACGTCCGGAGACGCGCAGTTCGTTGCCCAGGCGGCGTAGCAACCGCGCGCGCTCGAGGTCTTCTGGAGTTGGTTCAGTTTTTTGCGGCTCGCGGCGTTGGTGTGGTTTGCCGCCGATCTTGAAGTCTGAGTCGGCGACGTCGAGCACGGCCGTCGATGCAAGCTGCGAAAGTTCTGCTTTGCGATTCAGGAACCCGGGCTCATGCAGATAGTCACGTAGATCGCGGCTGCGATTGTCGAGCTTGTTTTCGTGAATCAGTGGAAATAGCTCACGCACCAGCTTGCGATACTCGCGTCCGCCGGAAACGACGACGAAGTCTTTCCCCTTGCCGACGATCTGCGTGCGATAGCGATAACGC
>DASTOZ010000251.1:0-3122 GCA_035762365.1 Pyrinomonadaceae bacterium
TGGCTTCGCGGCCGCCACACAGGCTGAAGTAAGAACTGCTGCTCCAGCAACAACGCGACGCACCAATACCCGCGTGGTTTATCGCAACTCAGGTAGTCGAGCTTCGTCACAGCGCGTTTACTACGACTATCAGCCGAAGAAACGCAGCTTCTGGGACAAGCACCGCGATAAGCTGACCGTCGCGATTGGTACCGGTGCAGGCGCCGCAGTGGGTGGCTTGATCGGTGGCAAGAAGGGCGCTGCGATTGGTGCGCTCTCCGGCGCGGGTGGTTCCGCTTTGTGGACCTACAAGCTGCGCAACCGAGACCGAAGCTACTAATCGTCGAGGTCCGGAGTCTTGAGCAAAGCTAAACTCGCGATCGCTCTTAGTACTCTTGTAGCAACAGTTGTTTGGGCGGTTCCCGCGATAGGGACCGCCCAACGACTTTTCCGGAGTACATCCACGTCGTCCATGGCGCCGATTCCGCTCCGCGATGAAGAACGCGGATTGTTGGCGCGGGGCTGGATCAACGGCGCGGGACCGTTCGTGTTTGCGATAGACACGGGAGCGGGCGCATCGATCATCAACCGGCGAGTCGTGACGGAAGCGCGGTTGCACGTGATGAAAGCGCGAACGCCGCTTGTGGGCGGGCTCAGTACGTCGCCAATCTCGTCGGATCAGGAAGCACGCATCGACGGGCTCGCGCTTGGCAAACCTGGTAATCGCGTCCCCGGTAGCGTCGTCAGCGCAGTCGTAACAAATCTGCCGGGCGGGATAGACGGCATTCTCGACCCAACAGAAGTTTTCAGTCCGCTTGGTTATACGGTGGATCTACCGCGCCGAGAGTTGCGCGTGTTCGATCCGTCAGCGCAGGGGCTCAGTGTTAATCAACAGCCTCGTGACGGTGCTGTAGTGCGTTGGGTACGCGACGGTGGGAGTCATCGACCGTTCGTTAAACTCGGCGATGGGAGTGTTGCACTGATCGATACGGGATCCGGCTTTGGATTGGCGCTGAATGAGAGTCAAGTGGTGAGTCGGAGAGCCGCGGACGCGAAACGATCTGATTCGCGACTGAACCAGGACCTTGGCGGCGGACGAGTTCAGTCGCGTCGCATTTCACCGCAAACAGTAAATATCGGCGCCCTCGTTTTGAACGGCGTCCCCACCGACGTTCTCTCGGGCGTAGCCCCCGGCACACCCATCATCCTCGGCCGCCGCGCTCTATTTCCTTTCCGCGTCACGTTCGACCCGGTCGCACGTCTGATCGCCTTCGAGCCTGCCGAACGGGATTAATCTTTCACACGAAACCCGATCTGCTTGCGCTTGGACGGCGGGCGCTCCATCAATTCACGGATAGCGTCGAACACCACTCTAAATTGTCGATCGTATTTCTTTTCAAGCTCCTCTAGTTTGCGTGCTAATTCATGATTAGAAGCCAGTATCTTGCGCAAATGAACGAAGGTGCGAACCACCTCGACACTCGCCCGCACCGCTTGCTGACTGTTAAGAACGTTGGCAGCCATGATGGCACCGTATTCAGTAAACATTAGGGGCAGCTTACGTCGTCCTCCACGACCGCGTTTTGATCTTGCAAATTGCAAGATCAAAGATTCATGTTCTTCTTTTGTGAGCTCAAACATGAAATCTGGAGGGAAGCGCACAGCGTTTCGTCGTACCTGCTGATTCAGTCGTTCAGTGGTTACGCCATAAAGCTTCGCCAAGGCTGAGTCTAGAATAACTCGTTCACCACGGATCGAAAGAATGCTTGTCTCGACGTCTTGGACAGTAATATGCGTGAGGTCTCTCGGCATACAACTCCTCAGTGAGTGGTGGGAAGCCAATACGGAGAGGGGATGGCGGAGTTTACCTGCTAACGGATTCGCGTTTCAACGGTTGTGCCTCTACAACGGAATGTTGCCGTGCTTCTTCGGCGGGTTGGTGTCGCGTTTGTTTTCGAGGAGTGACAAAGCGCGGATCAGTTTGGGGCGCGTTTGGGAGGGTTCGATGACTTCGTCGACGAAGCCGCGCTCTGCGGCGACGTACGGATTCGCGAACTTTTCTTCGAGCTCGGTGATCTTCGCTCGACGTGCGGCTTCCTTGTCCTGCGCGTCGCTCAACTCTCGCCGGTAGAGAATACCGACCGCACCCTCCGCACCCATCACGGCGATCTCAGCCGACGGCCACGCGAGATTGACGTCCGTGCGAATGTGTTTCGAGGACATAACGCAGTACGCGCCGCCGTAAGCCTTACGAGTGATCACGGTGACTTTCGGCACGGTCGCTTCGGCAAACGCGTAGAGCAGCTTCGCGCCGTGTGTGATGATCCCGCCGTGTTCCTGTGACACGCCCGGCAGAAAGCCCGGCACGTCTTCAAAAGTCACGAGCGGGATGTTGAAGCAGTCGCAGAAGCGAACAAAACGCGCGCCCTTCACGGACGCCGAGATATCGAGCACGCCCGCAAGAAACGCCGGTTGATTCGCGACTATTCCGACGGCGCGTCCACCCAGCCGCGCAAATCCGACGACGATATTCGGCGCAAACAGTTGCTGCACTTCAAAGAAGTAACCATCGTCGACGACGTAATTGATGACGTCGCGCATGTCGTATGGTTGATTCGACGCCTCGGGAACGATCTGGTTCAGCTTCGACTCGACGCGATCGATCGGATCGCTGACGGCCATTCGCGGCGGGTCTTCGACGTTGTTTGACGGAATGAACGAAAACAACTCCCGCACGATGCGCAGCGCATGTTCGTCTGACTCGGCCGCGAAGTGGGCCACACCGGAGATCGAATTGTGCGTGACTGCGCCGCCGAGCGTTTCTTTTGTGACTTCCTGATGTGTGACGGTCTTGATCACGTCTGGTCCAGTGATGAACATGTAAGACGTGTCCTTGACCATGATGTTGAAATCGGTGATCGCGGGACTGTAAACAGCACCACCGGCGCATGGTCCCATGATGCAACTGATCTGCGGGACGACGCCGCTCGCCAGAGTGTTGCGCAGAAAAATATCCGAGTAGCCGCCGAGGCTGACGACGCCTTCCTGAATACGTGCGCCACCGGAATCATTCAAACCGATGATCGGCGCGCCCACTTTCATCGCGAGGTCCATCACCTTGCAGATCTTTTCCGCGTGAGTTT
>DASTOZ010000252.1:0-9253 GCA_035762365.1 Pyrinomonadaceae bacterium
CGCGACGACGCGAACGTGCGCACGCGGGCGACGACTTTAACCCGTTTGTTTCGATCATCGTTCCCGCTTACAACGAAGCGCTCGTTATCGAGAACACGATTCGCAGTCTGCTCGCGTCTGAGTACTCGAATTACGAGATCATCGTGGTTGACGATGGCTCGACCGACGACACGAGCAAGATCGTCGCGGACGTGTTTGGGTCCGACGGCCGCGTGCAGCTTTTCACGGTAACGAACGGTGGCAAAGCGGCCGCGCTCAATATCGGACTGCGACATGCGCGCGGCGAAGTGATCGTCGCGCTTGACGGCGACACGATCTTCGCGCCGGAAACCGTCGGGGCGCTCGCCCGACGTTTCCACGACAAGCATCTCGGTGCGGTCGCGGGCAATGCGAAGGTTGGCAATCGGATCAATCTGGTCACGCGTTGGCAGGCGCTCGAATACATCACGTCGCAAAACATGGATCGACGGGCGTTTGTGAGTCTTAACTGCATCACCGTCGTTCCGGGTGCAGTTGGCGCGTGGCGTAAAGATTTGCTGCTCGAGGTTGGCGGTTTCCAGTCAGACACGCTTGCCGAAGATCAGGATCTGACGCTGCGTGTTCGGCGGCTGGGTTACAAGATTGGGTATGAAGAGAGTGCGGTCGCGTGGACGGAAGCGCCGCACAATCTGAGCGCGTTGGCGAAGCAGCGGTTTCGTTGGTCGTACGGGACGTTGCAGTGCATGTGGAAGCATCGCGATGCGTTGTTTCGGCCGCGTTACGGGGCGCTTGGGTTTGTGGCGATGCCGAACGTTTGGATCTTTCAGATTCTGTTTCCGCTGATCTCGCCGGTGATGGACCTGTTGCTGTTGTACGCGCTCGCGGTGGCAGCGGTTGATTACTGGCAGCAGCCGGTTGGGTACACGTCGACGAATCTTCAGCAGGTGCTGTTTTACTACGCGCTGTTTTTAGCGATCGACTGGGGGTCCGCGTGCTTTGCGTTTCTGCTGGAGCGGCGCGAGCGTTGGAGTTTGTTGTGGTGGTTGTTTCTGCAGCGGTTCTGTTACCGGCAGGTGATGTACTACGTGATGATCAAATCCGTCGCGATGGCGATACGTGGTCCAGTCGTCGGTTGGGGGAAACTCGAACGCAAAGCAACAGCGGAAGCTGGGCCATGAACGTTTCGCTTGGACCCGCCCGCAGCGCTAGCGAATCTCACATGGGTTTTAAAAAATATTGGCGGTTCGATTGAACCCCGCAAGGCCCTCCGGCGAACGTCAGGTGTTATGGCCTTGCCGCTGGCGGCGTGGGTGATGGCGACGGCTTCGGCGATGGAGTTGAAGCCGGCGTCGCATCGGGTTGTTGCTCTGACGCGGGAATTCTCGACGGATCGGGATTGTCAGGCGACGAGTGCAGGTGGATCGCTTTCCACGCCGTACCGACGCGTTTGAAGACCAGCGTCATGCGACCAGTCACCGTTTCCGGCGCGCCTTTATAAGTTTGCGACTGCTTCCACTGGCACGTCACGATCGCGCCATCTCGTCCCAGCATGTGTACTGCCTTGTCACGCACCTCCAGCTTCACGTCCTTGATCTGCGGATACGAGCTTTCGCGATTCTTGCGCACCTGGTCCCAGCCTTTGGTGACGGTCCCGTTGTAGTTGAACAGATTGAGCTGCGGATTGTTCCAGTAAACACTCATCACCTCGTTCACGTTCGCGTGCTCGATCCCGTCGACCAGCTTATCGAACGCGGCGAGCACCGCCTGCGCGTCAGACTGCGGTGCAGCCGGAGCAGCGGGAGCAGTAGGCTTCGGTGATGGCGCTGGAACTGGCTTCGTTTGAGCCTGAACGACAGATGAAACACAAATCAAAACCAAAATCGAGAAAATCCGTGTTTTCATGGAACTCTCCTTAGTTGAAAGGCACACCACTTCGCAAACGTTGAACTGAAGCCTCACGCCCGAGCACGTCGAAAATATCAAACATCGATGGTCCAACCGCTTGCCCGGTCAACATCGTGCGCGACCCGTTGATCAGCAACCCCGCTTTCACACCAGCTTCGTCTGCAAACGCGCGCAACGCCGCTTCCGCAGTTTCAGCATTGAACGGCTCGACCGTTTCGAGCTTGTCCGCCAACCCCGACAACAACTCACGCAGGCGCGGCTCCTTGCGCAGGTTCTTCTCCACGGCCGACTCATCAAAATCAAAGTCGTCAGAAAAATACGCGCGGCCCTGCTCCGAAAAGTCTTTCAGCGTGAAGTAGCGCTGGCGGATCAAATCGATCGTCTTCAACAACCAATCGCGATCGTCGTCGTCGTACTCCTCGCGCCACAGCTTGTTTGCACGCAACTCCGCCTTCACCATCGGCAGCAACTCTTCCAGCGGCATCGTCCGGATGTACTCCGCATTCATCCACAGCGCTTTGTCGTCGGTCCAGCGACGCGGATCGTTCTCCTGGAAGTTGAAGATCGCGTTCGCGCGTCCGATGCCTTCGAGAGAAAACGCCTGCACCAGCTCTTCCTTGCTCAACAACTCTTTGCCGTCGGGCGGTGACCATCCGAGCAGCGCCAAAAAATTTCGGAACGCGGCCGGCACGAAACCACGATCGCGATACGTTGTCAGCGAAACGACTTCGCCGTGCTTACGCTTCGAAAGCTTTCCTTTGTTTGGCGCCAGAATCAGCGGCAGGTGCGCGAACCGCGGCACCGTCGCGCCCAACGCCTCGTAAATCAGGATCTGCTTGTGTGTGTTGGTGAGATGGTCCTGTCCGCGGATGACGTGTGTGATGCCCATCTCGATATCATCGATCACGACCGAGAGGTTGTAGAGCGGATGACCGCCTGAACGCAGCAGCACGAGATCCTCGATCTCCGCATGCTCGCGTTCCTGTGGTCCATAGACGATGTCGTCAAACTGGGTCTTGCCCTCGACCGCCACCTTCAAACGCACAGCAAACGACTCGCCTGCCGCTGCGCGTCGATCCGACTCTTCTTTCGGCATATCGCGGTACGGATTGCTGCGCGGGTCGACGCCTTCGAGCGTCTGCGCTCGTGCGCGTTCCGCGATCTCCTGCTTCACTTGTGCGTCGTCACGCTGTTCTTTCGGAGTGAAGTCGCGATACGCCTTGCCCTCCTCGAGCAGACGCTCCACGGCTGCGATGTGTTTCGGTGCGTTGTTCGACTGAAAGACCAGATCCTCGTCGTAATCGAGTCCGAGCCACTCGAGTCCTTCGATGATCGAACGCGTCGACTCGTCGGTTGAGCGTTGGAGGTCCGTGTCTTCGATTCGGACGAGAAACTTGCCGCCGGATTTGCGAGCGAAGAGCCAGTTGAAAAGTGCGGAACGGGCGGCGCCGATGTGCAGGTAACCCGTGGGCGATGGTGCGAAGCGTACGCGGACAGTCATGGCAATAAAAAAGTAGTCAGTAGTCAGGGTTCAGTGAGAAGGCGGCGCGTGCTCGCGCGGGGTCTACTGAAAAGCTGGCTACTAACTACTGACCAAAGTCTGGCGGAGATGACAGGATTCGAACCTGTGAAGGGCTTTTGACCCTTAACGGTTTAGCAAACCGCCGCCTTCAGCCACTCGGCCACATCTCCGTGCCTAATCAGGCGAAGACCAATTCTAGTCGGGAGTGGCGGATTGTCAAGGAATGGCTGAATTCGCAGCGGAATTCGCCAGCCAATCGCGCACTTCGCGGACGATCCTGGCAGCGCATGGGTCGGAGGGTTCGACGAGGCGATAGTGAATCCACTTGCCGTCGCGCCGCGTGGTCACCAATCCGGCGCGTCGCAGGTAAGCGAGGTGGCGCGACACCTTGGGCTGATTTGTTTTCAATGTCTCGACGAAGGAGCAAACGCAAATCTCCTCGTCGCCCAGGAGTTGAATCAGACGCAAGCGCGTGGGATCGGCGAGCGCCTTGAAGAGTAACTCGATGTTGAAATCCCGGTCGCGCACTGTCATCGCCTGCATCTTCGCCTGCCGCCGCGTCGTATGGACAAATGGCTAAACGATTGAGGCCGGAGACGAGTTCTAACCAACTTTTCGGTTGACAACTCGTCTCGCGCAGAGTACTTTGTGACACCAAGCACGTGGCCAGTAGAAGGAGAAAAACGGCTTGCGTAGCAAAACCCGGCGATTGGAGTACAATGCGCCCACGATGAGTCTTCTCGAGAGTATTAACTCGCCAGCCGACCTGCGCGCGCTACCAGTTGAACAACTTAGGACCGTAGCCGACGAGATTCGTAACTACATTCTCGAAACCATGTCGCGCGTCGGCGGACACACCGGCGCGTCACTCGGCGCGGTCGAACTAGCCGTCGCGTTGCACTACGCGTTCGACACGCCACGCGATCGCCTCGTCTGGGATGTGGGCCACCAGGCTTACGCGCACAAGATCCTTACGGGACGCCGCGAGCTGTTGCCGACGATCAAACAGTACGGCGGCATCAGCGGGTTTCTCCGGCGCGACGAGTCGGAATACGACACGTTCGGCGCCGGTCACGCCTCGACTTCTCTCTCGGCAGCGCTCGGCATGGCCATCGCACGCGATCGAAAAGGCGAAGACCATCACGTCGTCGCGCTGATCGGCGACGCGTCGCTCGCTGGTGGCATGGCGATGGAAGCCATCAACCAGGCGGGACATTTGAAGAGCCGCCTGATCGTCGTGCTGAACGACAACGAGATGTCGATCGCGCCCGCGGTTGGCGCGTTGACGGGTTACCTGAATCGCATTCGCGGCGCGCATGGTTATCATCGATTCAAAGACGAAGTTGAAGAGAAGTTGAGGGCGATTCCGTCAGTCGGCGAACGCTTGCACCACGCGGCAAAGACCATGAAGGACGTGCTTGCGGCGGTGGTCCTGCCGGGCGCGCTCGTCAGCGAGCTCGGTTTCAAGTACATCGGTTACGTCGACGGACATAATCCGCGCGCGTTGGTCGCCGCGCTCAACGAAGCGAAACAGATCAAGGACGGGCCAGTGATCGTTCACGCGTTGACGACCAAAGGAAAAGGGTTCCCGCAAACGGAGCCTGATTACTATCGCTGGCATGCTACCGGGCCATTCGATCTCGCGACCGGAAAACCGGTGAAAAGCTCCGCCAAAGCGCCGACTTACACACAAGTCTTCGGCGACACGCTGGCGGAGTTGATGGAAAAAGATCCGAAGGTTGTAGCGTTGACCGCTGCGATGCCTGATGGAACCGGTGTTTGCACGCCGCTCGAGAGGTTTCCCGAACGCTCTTTCGATGTCGGTATCGCCGAACAGCACTGCGTTACGTTCGCGGCGGGCATGTCGTGCGAAGGTCTGAAGCCTGTCTGCGCGATCTACTCGACGTTCCTGCAACGTGGTTTCGATCAGTTGGTGCACGACGTTTGTATCCAGGATCTGAATGTGAAGTTCTGCATGGATCGTGGCGGCATCGCCGGTGGCGACGGGCAAACGCATCATGGTCTGCTCGACATTGCTTACATGCGCGCGGTGCCGAATGTCATCGTGATGGCGCCGAAAGACGAAGGCGAGATGCGCGACATGCTTTACACCATGCTCGAGCACACTGGTCCGGCAGCGATGCGCTATCCGCGCGGGAACGGTGTTGGCGCCGACATCACGCGCGAGCCTGAGTTGCTGGAGATTGGCAAGGGCGAGATTCTGCGAGACGGTGGCGAGGTCGCGATTGTTGCTTATGGCGCGATGGTCCATCCGTCGCTGGCTGCGGCGGAACAGTTAGCGAAAGAGAAGATCGAGACGACGGTCGTCAACGCTCGCTTCGTCAAACCGCTCGACGCGCCGTTGCTGCTCGCGCTCGCGCGCACGAAGCGTTTGATCGTTACCGTTGAGGAAGCGTACCTGGCTGGTGGCTTTGGATCGGCCGTGCTGGAGTTGCTCGAAGAGAACGGACTTCAGGACAAAGTGCGCGTAGTCCGCATGGGTGTTCCGGATCGACTGATCACGCACGGCGACGCGAAGTTGCTGCTCGCGAAGTATGGGTTGGACGCGGATGGAATCTACAGTCGCGTGAAAGAGAGCATCGAAGTCCTCGACGACCGTCGGGCCAAATCGCGTCGCAGCATGAGCTGAAAATCAATATTGACGTCTCGCTTCGTTATTGCGACAAGCACTGGCGAATCTCAAAATCCGCTGTCCGTACACAACGCGTCGTTTCCGTGCACCAAATCGTTTGTTCTTGTCTCTCGCCGGGCGGCGTTCGCACCGTTTCCGGCGAAAAATCCGTGTAAGGTAAGCACTCCCGCGTGGCCCTGTGATTGCAAAGAAGTCTTGTACTCCCGGCCAGGTTAGATCCCTGACAGTTGAACGATGAAGGAAGAACTAATCGCCAATTCCGTGGAACTCCGCACTGGCGTGCCATCGCCTCATTTCAATGACCGGCGAGTGGTGCAGCGGGCGCAGCCTGTCGTGCCGCTGGATGAGATTCGCACCAAACTCCGAAACCGAAGATTGTGGTTTCTTAGCGGAGCGTTTGCGATTGCGATGATTCTGGGCGCTGCCTCGGCGCTGGTGGCGGTGCGCGTCAAGCGAATCGCTGCGAACACGGAGATCCCACAAGTTGCCGAACCCGAAATCACGGCGACAGCCTCAGCACAAACGCCGCAGGCAGATCCGACCGATGATTCCGCCGTTGTTGAAGTTGAAGAAGCGCCCGTCGAACAACCCGTCAGACCGACGATCACCGTTGCAAAACGGCACGAACCAATCGCGCAACGCCCGCGAGTAGTCGCTCCGGATCGCGACACGCTGAACGATCGCCCAGGAGTGCAGCCCAGCGAAGACGAACAACTCCAACAGATCCGTGAAGCAGTCCTCTACGAACAGTGGCAGGAACGACGCGCGCGCCGCGTAGCACGACGTGAACGTCGCAACCGCGGCCATCGCGATCTATCTCGCGTCGACGAGCTCTTCGAAGGTCCACGCCGCCTCGAACGCCCGTAAAAAAATTAAAGTTAAATATTGTTGACGGATTACCAATCGAGTGGCATCATCACGCCCGGCCTGTTTTTATTCTCACTTATAAACCCCGACATTCAATTCAAGGTTCAATATTCGCGCTTCGGCGGCGCGAGGAGATTTGGTGATTCATCATGACCAGACAGATGTTTCGTGAGCGGGAGTGTATTCATCGCGACGAAGGGGCCGAGGGCGATTTTTATAATGGCGTCTTTTATATTCAGGCATTACAACGGCTGCGCGTCGATCAGGCGGTTCAGGTGGCGGGAAAGGTCAGTTCATTCTTTTGGTCCGACGCTCCGCACATCATCGTGTGGCTCTGCGACGCGTGCGCGGGCGAGTTGCGGCTGACCGACACGCCGCGCGCTGTCGTGTCGTCGGCGGGCAGGCGACAAGCAAGTTAGTTTCCATCCTTAACATTCGCGTTATGGTGTAATGTCCGTAACGTGAAGCGCGAGCGTATAGACAAACTACTCGTAGAACGAGGCCTGGCCGAGTCGCGCACCAAAGCGCAGGCGCTGGTCATGGCTGGAGTTGTGCTTGTCGACGAGCAGCGCGTCGCGAAACCTTCCGATCAATTTCCGATCGACGCACCTGTGCGCGTGAAGTACGCGGACGATCCCGCGTCGCGCTACGTCGGGCGCGGGGCGTTGAAGCTCGCCGCCGCGTTACGTGAGTTTCAACTGAACGTACGCGATGCTGTGTGTCTCGACGTCGGCGCTTCGACTGGCGGCTTCACTGATTGTCTGCTGCAAAACGGCGCGGCCAAAGTGTTCGCTGTCGACGTGGGCCACAACCAAATCGACTGGCGATTGCGAAACGATCCGCGCGTCGAAGTCAGAGAAGGTGTCAACGCAAGGTACCTGCAACCTGACGATTTTCCTGCGCAGTTTGATCTCGCGGTTATCGACGTCTCGTTTATCTCAGCTACGAAGGTCCTGCCGGCAATCGTTCCGCTCGTAAGCGCGGGCGGTTCGATCGTGACGCTTATCAAGCCGCAGTTTGAAGTCGGGCGCGGCGAAGTTGGCGGGGGCGGCATCGTTCGCGACCCCGCGAAACGCGCGGGGGCAGTCGAAACTGTGAACAATGCTGCGGCCGAGCTCGGTCTGCACGTCGCAGGCGTCGTCGAGTCGCCGATTCAGGGCGCCGAAGGGAACGTCGAATTCCTGGCGCACTACAAGCTGGTTTAGAGTTGAACTCTCAACGGCGGCCCCGTATTATCCCCGCCGCGCACTCAAATGTCGCCAATCACGCGCATCGGAATCGTTCTTAAGCCGAACCAACCGGACGCTTTAAGGACCGTCTGTGAGTTGGTCACGTGGCTAAACGAACGCGGCATCACGCTCGTCGGCACGCCGGAACTCGAGCGCGATCAGATTCAGACGGAAACGGGCTGCGCTGTTGAGCAACTGCCACGCGACGGTCTAGCCGCGCATGTCGATCTCATCCTGGTGCTCGGCGGAGACGGCACGATGATCGCGACCGCTCGCATGGTGGGCGATCAGGAAGTGCCGGTGCTGGGCATCAACTACGGCGGGCTGGGGTATCTCGCCGAGTTTCGTATCGAAGAGCTTTACCAGGCGCTCGAATCGATTCTTTCCGGGAATTTTCGTCTCGACAAACGAGTCATGCTCGGTGTGGAGCTGCGTCGCGGCGGCGAGCTGATCACGCAAAATCGCGTACTCAACGACGTCGTCATAAACAAGTCGGCACTCGCGCGCATCATCGAGATCGAGGCGTATCTCAACCAGCACTTCATAAACTCATTTCGCGCTGACGGTTTGATCATCTCCACGCCGACAGGTTCGACGGCTTATAACCTTTCGGCCGGTGGGCCAGTGATCTTCCCATCGATGAATGCCGTTGTGATCACGCCGATCTGTCCGTTCACGCTTTCGAACCGGCCGATCGTCGTGCCTGACACTGCGAGGATCGAGTTGTTGCTGAAGACGGACCAGGAAGAGGTGACGCTGACGCTCGACGGGCAGGTTGGTTTTTCGCTGAAGGTCGAGGACCGGGTTGTTATTCGAAAGAGCAGTGTGACGTTCAATCTCGTGCAACCAAGCAATCGAAACTACTTTGACGTGCTGCGCGATAAACTGCGCTGGGGCCGGTAACCACAAGAGGCACAAAAAAGACGCCAAAAGGCTCACCCAAAAACCATGCCTGAAGAAAAAGACAACCGACGCACAGATCGCCTACAGCGCGACGAATTCGAACGCGAAGTAGGCACCGATCTTGATGAAGAGACACCCGACAAACCGCGTGGTCTCGCGCTGCACACCAAGATCCTCATCGGCCTGATCCTCGGC
>DASTOZ010000253.1:0-2944 GCA_035762365.1 Pyrinomonadaceae bacterium
GACAGCTACACACACAACAACTATCCCCGCGATTGCGAGTACTTGTTTGCTTTTCATGGCCTTCACCGCAGCGATAAAAAGCAAGCAAGATGCCGAGCGCACCATGGGGACCAGGTGCTCTTCCGTACGCTAATTATGAAACGTTCCGAGTCGCTGCTGTTCGGACTCAATACGGCTCGTCGTGACGAGGCTCCCGGACGGAGATCTTCGCTAAACCGTTTGATTGTGTTCCGATACAACACACAAACGCTCCGTACGTCATTCCGAAGTTCAATGGCACAGCTTGCGCATGGTCCAGGTTAGCTACCTTTGCTCTATAAGCTTTCGCGTGGAGGTTCATCCGTGCGCAGATCAAAACTTATTCTTCGAAGTATGCTGGTCATCGTGTTCAGTCTAGCTGCATCTGAAACTGAACTCGTCGAGGCAAAGTCACGCAAGCCATCGAAGGAGCACGCGGCGAGAGCCGTCCTGTGGCGAGACCCGGGAAACATTTCCCGGCGTGATCTGCTGTATGGTCCAGGTTCGGCCCAGTTAGCGCCTGTCGCGCCGTTCAAGTTTGTTGAGGAAGATAAGAGTGGTGAGTCGCCAAAGTTTGAAGTGCGCGACGCCCGCGGAGATTTATGGACCGTCAAGCTTGGACCAGAGGCACAGGCTGAAACGGTCGCGACCAGGTTAGTCTGGGCGGTCGGGTACTTTGCCGAAGAAGCTTACCACTTCGAGGAAGTCCGCATCGACGGCTTGCCTCAGCTCTCACGAGGTCGTGACTACGTCGTGGGCAACACTGTACGCGACGCGCGTTTCGAGCCGAAGCGTCCGGCGATGAAACGTGGCGCAACGTGGGATTGGCAAAAGAACCCGTTCCACGACACGCGCGAACTAAGCGGGATCAAAGTTCTCATGATCCTGCTGAACAATTTCGACGCACGTGCTGAAAACAATCGCATAATCTACGTCAACGGTCCGCGCGGTCGAGAAGCGCGCTACTACGTCACCGATCTCGGCGCAACACTTGGACGCGCCGGCGGGCTGGGTGGCACGCGAACCAAGAACGACCTGGCTGACTTTCTATCGACGAAGTTCGTTCGCGGCGTGGACATGAGAGACGGGGTCGTCGAGTTTGATTACGACACAAGACCGCGTGGATTGGGCCACTTCACAGTGCTCTATCCAACTTATTACCGAGGTGAGGTTAAGAAGGAAAAAGCGATGCGCGGGATTTCCATTGCGCATGCACGTTGGATTGGAGCGTTGCTGGGCCAACTCTCCGACGCGCAACTTCAGGACGCTTTCCGCGCTGCTCACTATTCTGAGAACGTAAGCAGAAGCTACGTCAGCGCTCTTCGCGAGCGCATTGATCAGCTTACGCAGTTGCCAAGAGTGACTGCACGAATCGTGGATTAGGCCCGATTCGATGCCACGCGCGCACAATAGATCTTAAGTCTGCTGAGTCGCGAAGCGGCTGGTCTTCCACCAGTCGAGGGTGCGTTGGAGGCCTTCGCGAAGATCGACTTTTGATTCGTAGCCGAGCAGTTCGCGGGCCATCGTGATGTCAGCAAGGCTATGACGAACGTCGCCGACGCGTGGTTCGCGATACTCGGCGGTGACGTCTGTTCGGCCGGTCAGTTGTTTCAGTTCGGAGAGAAGCTCGTTCAGCGTGATTCGTTGACCGTTCGCCACATTGATCACATGGCCTGACGCTTTCGCCGATGAGGCTGCGCTGAGGTTTGCCGCCACGACGTTGTCGATGTAAGTGAAATCGCGCGACTGTTCCCCATCGCCGTAGATCACCGGACGCTCGTCGTTCAACAAGCAACTTACGAATCGCGAAACGACGCCCGAATATTGAGAGCCCGGATCCTGACGTGGTCCAAACACGTTGAAGTAACGCAGCGAGACCGTCTCGAGTCCGTAGACCCGCGTGAACACCCGGCAGTAGTACTCACCTACCAGTTTCGCGACGGCATAAGGCGACAGCGGATCGGGCGCCATCTGTTCCGACTTTGGCAACGTCGGCTGATCGCCGTACGCGGAACTCGACGCCGCGTAGACCACACGTTTCACGCCTGCTTCTTTCGCCGCCAGCAACAGCGAAAACGTACCATCAACCGAAGCGATGTGTGTGTTTCGCGGCGCTTCAACCGATCGCGGCACGGAAGGAATCGCCGCTTCGTGAAATATCAGCTCGACGTTCGACAACGCTTTCGCCAATAGTTGTTCGTCGGCTACGCTGCCTTCAACGAAATCGACGTCGCCACCAATCTCGTCGAGGTTCTCACGATGACCGGTCGACAGATCGTCGAGTATGCGGACGCGTGCACCGCTCGCCAACAGTGCCGACGCGATGTGTGAACCGATAAAACCCGCGCCGCCAGTAACGAGCGCAATTCCTGACAGCGCCATTATCTTCCCACCCCCACGTACTCGAATCCCATCTCACGCATGTCTTCCGGTTCGTAAATGTTTCGCAGATCGGCGACCTTCGGCGACTTCATCAGATCTCGTATCCGTATCATGTCCAGCGCGCGAAACTGGTTCCATTCAGTAACGAACACGAGCGCGTCTGCTCCTTTTACCGCGGCGTACTCGTCGTCGGCGTAGACGATATCAGGCAGGATCTTCATCGCCTCCGACTTAGCTACGGGGTCGTAAGCGCGCACTTTCGCGCCGTCAGCGATCAGGTTCTTGATGATGCCAACCGCAGGCGCCTCGCGCATGTCGTCTGTTTCCGGTTTAAATGCGAGGCCAAGCACAGCGATCGTCTTTCCCTTCAAAGATCCGACGAGTTTGCGGATCTTGATCATCATCTGTTCGCCTTGCTGCTGATTGACTTCGATCACTGCGTCGACGATGCGTGACGAGCAGTCGAAGTGTCTCGCGACGGACGCCAGTGCTCTCGTGTCTTTCGGGAAGCACGAGCCGCCGAAACCTGGGCCAGGGTGCAGAA
>DASTOZ010000254.1:0-3226 GCA_035762365.1 Pyrinomonadaceae bacterium
TCGGCATCGTTCAAGGTCTGACAGAATTCATCCCGGTTAGTTCAACGGCACATCTCGTTTTCGCGGCGCGCCTGGTCAATCTTTACGGCGGCGTTGATAAGACACTGCAGGCCGAGCAGACCACGGCAACCATCGCCGTCATTCAACTCGGCACGTTGCTGGCCGTCCTGATCTACTTCGCGCCCGATATCGTCAACATCCTGCGTGCGTTCATATCCGACCATATCGCTTTGCTGCGCGGGCGTTCCCAGCCCGGTGAACCGAAACTGTCGCGCGATGCGTGGCTCGGGTGGCTTGTGATTATCGGTTCGATTCCGGTCGGCATCGTGGGACTGTTTTTCAAGAAACAGATCGAAGGACCGTTCACGAAAAACTTGTGGGTGATCGCGACGATGATGATCGTCGTCGGTGTGTTGATGACGATCGCCGTGATTCAGTTGGGCACGCTGCTGGCCGTCATCATCTATTTCGCTGGCGACATCGTGAACATTTTGCGCGCGTTCATTCGCGATCATTTTGCTTTGTTGCGCGGGCGACCGGTTGCCGGACTGGCGAGCTCGAATGGTGGGCCGTCGAGACTGTCGCACGAAGCGTGGCTTGGGTGGCTCGTGATTATCGGTTCGCTGCCGATCGGTGTTTTTGGGTTGCTGTTGAAGAAACACATCGAAGGGCCATTCACGAAGAACCTGTGGGTGATCGCGACGATGATGATCGTCGTCGGTGTGTTGATGGCGATCGCGGAAGTGGTTGGCAAACGAGATCACGACATGTCGCAACTCGGCATTCGGGACGCGCTGGCGGTTGGTGGTGCGCAGGTGTTGTCGTTGATTCCGGGTTCGAGTCGATCGGGCTCGACGATCATGGGTGGGTTGTTTGCTGGTTTGACGCGCGAAACCGCGGCGCGCTTTTCGTTCTTACTCTCGATTCCGGCCATCGCCGCGAGCGGACTTCTGGAGTTGCGCGAAGCCGTGCACAAACTCCCGCACGGCAGCTCAGGTGCGCTTATCGTCGCCACCATTGTGTCGGGCGTCGTCGGCTACGCCTCGATCTGGTTTCTTCTGCGCTACCTTCGTACGCATTCAACGGGCGTGTTTATCGTCTATCGCGTCATCGTCGGCGCCCTAATCCTGGCCGCGCTCGTCGCTGGCTACGTATCGGCGAGTATTTAGATCATTACGCTAGAAGAGATCGACCAGTCACTTCCAAACGGGTTCCATGATTCCACGATTACCGGCGTGCGCCTGAATTACGTGTAAAGAACGGCTGAAATGGATATGGAGCTTTGGATGTGTGGTCCGGATGATGAAGATACCGAAAAGTACCGGCCGTCCACATTATCTATCTTACGTCTGGCTTTCATCGCCTCCTCGAAGTAAAGTCCTCTGCGGGTAATTAGTGGCTCATCGAATACTAACCAACGGATCTTCATGTACGAGGATGTTTTTAACGTTCAGGACCCTCGTCCTGACAGTTTTGATTTACGTAGTTTTGCTAGGGGCTTTTGGGCTTCTTGGCGTCAAGCTTCTGAATTGGTCCAAGTACCACCATTTGGCGGAGAGTGCGGTTAGGACGGTCGGTCATGTAACCGCCAAAGAACCGGAGAATCACAGGGCAATCAGGTATTCGTTCAAACTCCACGACCTCTCTTTTCACGGTATCGGCCGAGCCGGTGGTGAAAACCCTGCATTTGACGAGTTACAAGTCGGATCTGAGGTGGTTATCTATTACGATCCCCAGAATCCGGAGAGTTCATTCTTGGGCGATCCGAGAGAACAAGCGGCTGATATGACCACCGGCGTTCTGTTTATCACCCTACTCGGATCAATCGGTTCGATGATCACCTTGTATATTAAGAAGTGGCTGCCGATCTTTCGTAAGTAGTAAATCCAGGATCCAAACTGCCGCAACGCTCCATTCGCACACTGTGCTACACTACGTTGGCCCTCCTCACAAGCCACAGCAAAAAAGGGGCGTGAAGGTATGAATGAGAAAGACCCGCAGGGTGAGGTTGCGTCTTCACAGCGGCCCAGAAGCCCACGTGTTCCGGTTGAGTTCCCGCTCGATGTCGAGGGGACCGATGCTTCCGGAAATTCTTTTCAAGCCAAGGCCATGGCCACTAAAATCAGCCGCGGTGGCGCTACGATCGCTCTCGACGTCGATGTCGCGGTCGGATCAGTGGTGAAACTGGCGCCGCCTTTCGGCGGTAAGCTCGAAGCGCAGGTGAATGGCGCTTGGACCGACGAAATCGACGGCAATCGTCGCATCGGTGTTAAGCTGCTGGACGCGAATGGATGGTTTGCCGAATGAAGTCACAAAAGGCACAAATCAGAGCCACAAAAAGGCACAGACAAATTTACGAACGGAAGAGACAGCAGAGAACGATGACTTGTGCCTCTTTCTGATGCAATGAAAGCCAAACGCTGGATCGTGCGAGGGCACAACGCCGATGAGGCAGCCTCGCTCGCACGCGTACTGGGTGTCTCACCAATCCTGGCTGCACTGCTCATCAACCGCGGATACGTCGACGCGCCGTCCGCACGGACCTTTCTCACTCCAAGTTACGATCAGCTTCACGAACCGTACCTCATGCTCGGCATGAAGGAAGCCGTCGGGCGCGTCCAACAGGCCATCGACGCACAGGAACCGATCCTGATCTACGGCGATTACGACGTCGACGGCACGACCGGCACCGCGATCCTTCTGCGCGCACTGAAACTGCTCGGCGCCCGCGCCGGCTTTCACGTCCCGCACCGTTTCACCGAAGGCTACGGCATTCAACAAGCCGCACTCGAAAAAGCGGCCGCCGAAGGTTTCAAACTCGTCGTCAGCGTCGACTGCGGCATCCGCGCCCACGCACCGCTTCATTGGGCCCGCGACAACGGTCTCGACGTCATCATTACGGATCACCATCTGCCGGACGATACGGAAGGCGCTCCGCCGGCATTTGCCGTCCTGAATCCGAACCAGAAAGGCTGCGAATATCCGGACAAGAACCTCGCCGGCGTTGGCGTCGCGTTCAAACTCGTTCACGCATTGTTTCGTGAACGTGGTCGCGAGACGCAAGTGCCCGCGTTCATGAAGGTTGTCGCCATCGGCACGGTCGCCGACGTCGCAAAGCTGACAGGCGAAAACCGCACGATCGTCGCGCTCGGTCTGAAGGACCTCGCAAAGGCCGCGAACCCCGGGTTGCGCGCGTTGATCGATGTGGCTGGTTGCGGAGACGGCA
>DASTOZ010000255.1:0-4491 GCA_035762365.1 Pyrinomonadaceae bacterium
CTACAGTGCCGCGCTCGAGAACGATCCGAAGCTGATCGAAGACGGTGTGAGTCAGAACGTCATTATCGCGACGCCGACGACGTTGATTGCGTTGCTGAAAGCGATCTCATACGGCTGGCGGCAGGAGCAGATGGCGGAGAATGCGCATGAGGTGAGTGCGTTGGCGCGCAAGCTTTACGATCGGTTGCGGACGTTTACGAAGCATTACGATACGATTGGTCGCAATCTCGATCGCGCGCTCGACGCTTACAACCAGGGGGTTCGTTCGCTCGAGACGCGCGTGCTCGTCACGGCGCGACGGTTCAAGGAGCGTGGTGCGTTGGCGGGTGAAGACATCAAGGCAGTGGAACCTGTGGACAAAACAACCCGGCCGCTCAGTCTCGACGAAGGTGGTCTCTTCCCGGATATTTAGCTTGTCGGAAATTCCTTTTTGAAATGTGTTTCCCGCTCGCATTTCTCCAGTTGAAAAAAGATTTTTAGAAGTCCGTGCATAACGTCTGGAACGAAATCTGGCTAAGTCCTCTCCTCGGCAACAATCGAACGCTACTCATCGAGCGTTGCGGCGATCTTGTCGCGACCGATCAGAGCGCAAACTTCATCTATCTCGCAGCGTCGCATCCGCTGCTCGAAGTAGTCACGCAAAAGATTCTCGATCGAAGCAAACGAAGCGGCGTTTGGGGTGAGCTGCCGGTCTACCTCTTTCGTGGTTTTGCACAGCGCATCATCGGATCGGCAGTGGACGTCGCCGGCCGCGGCATGCCGCCGCGTATTCCGATCGACCGCGACGAACTGCCACTCAAGCGCAGCCTCGTCTCGCAAATCCTGATGCGCCTGCTGGCCCAGGGTAAGCTGCAAGCCATGGCCCCACTCGCATTGCGCGAAGGTTGCGTCAACACAGTGACGACCCTGCTCGGCGAACTGCAACGCGCCGCACGAACACCCGCCGAACTCGCCGAGATCGTCGCCGCCCGAGCTCTCGATCTCGAACTGCAAACTACAACACCGAGAACGTCCACGCAGATCGACTTCGATAAAGAGATCTCTCTCATCTATTCGACATACGCCGATCTACTCAACAAACATCAGCTCACGGAAGAAGACGCCGATCAACTGCGAGCGCTTTCCGTCCTGCGTGGCGAGCTTGACGGCCAGCACGTGCAGATCCCGTGGCTCGACAACGTGCGACTCCTGATCATCGACGGGTTTTTCGATTTCACGCCCGTACAGGGCGAAATACTGCGCCACCTGATCCCACGCATTCCGCAAACCATCGTCAACCTGAACCACGACGATCGCAATCCGGAGATCTTCGTGCCGTTTCAGGAGACGATCTCACAACTGCAAAGCATCGCGAAGTTTGAGATCGAGCAGGCGTCGGATTTCATGCCGACTCACGGCGTGCTGTCTGGACTGCGCGTGAACCTCTTCAACTCGTTGGTGTCAGGCGAACCGGTCGCGGATCGTCTGCGCGAGATTCGGTATCTCGAATGCGGCGATCGCGACATCGAGATCCGCACGATCGCGCGCGAGGTCAAACGTCTCGTTCTGACTGAGCAATACGATCTCGCAGATATTGCAGTGGTCGTTCGCGAGCGCGCAGCTTATGCGAACACGATCGCGCGCGTGCTGCGGGAAGAATCCGTCCCGTGCAATCTCGAACTGCGCATCGACTCCAGCGACGTCCCCGCAAACCGCGCCGCACTCAAGTTGATCGCACTACTCGAAGGCATCGCCAACGAGGATCCAGCGGTGACTCGCGTCGCCGAACTCGCCGACCTGATCAAATCGGAATACTTTCGTCTGGAAGACGAAGAGTTGCAGGTGTTGAATGATCGGTTCCATGCCGAGCACCTTGGTCTGCTGCGGCCCGATCTGCCGCTGCTCACGCGGGAGGCGGTCGAGCGTTTCAAGGTTCGCCATCGCATCGGGATGTGGGACGCCGATGCGCTCGAGAACACGTTTGCTTATGTTGGCGGCGACTTGCAGGTGACAGCCTGGCTGGCGCGCGCGCAGAAGATCATCACCAACCTGCCGCAAGCGGAAGCGACGAAAGAACTGCTGAACCTCGATCCCGGCGCACAGGATCGCGATCGCGACATCGCCGACAACGTTGAGAACGCCGAAACCGCGAAGCTCGAAGAAAAAGGTCTCGAGAAAAAACGGCGTCCGTCGCGCGACATTCATCCCGCGGCACTGGCGTGGACTTCGCTCGTGATTCAACGGTTCGCGGAGTTGATCCAGGCTGTGCCGCGGACAGGCCGGCCCGCGGAGTTGCGCGTTCAGTTGATGCGGCTGTTGAGTCGACTCGGTTATCGGGAGCAGATCGTCGAACCGACAAGAACGTCGACCGACGACCAGGAGCTGCCGCAGGTGATGCTGAATTTGAATGCTCTGGAATCGATTCGTCGCGCGCTCGTCGCCGCTGTTAAGAGCATCGAGTTCACATCCGCCGAGGAAAAAACAAGTCAAGAAGCTGGAACAAGTCACGAGGAAAGAACAAGTCAGGAAGGGGGCAACGCCCCCGCTCCGACCACTGTAAAACTCTCAGTCTTTCTCCAGGAAATCCGTCGCTGCCTCAACTCGCAATCACAACTGCTCGGCGCCGCCGATCGCTCCGGCCTGCGCATCCTCGAAGCGACCGACGTCCGCGGCCTGCGCTTCCGCGCCGTGTTCATTGCCGGACTCATCGAAGGCGGCTTTCCGCTGCGCGCCGCGCGCGATTGGATCTACCCACATGAAGAACGCGAGCGGCTGAAGGAGTACGGCCTGACGCTCGAGGACATCTCGCCCGCCACGCTGCTCAAAGAAGAACACTATTTTTACCAGGCCGCGTGCCGCGCGACCGAGCGCCTCTTCCTGAGCCGGCCGCTGGTGCTCGAAGACGACTCGGAAACTGTCAGCTCCTACTACGTCGACGAGCTGCGTCGCGCCGTCGCGCCCTTCAAAGTCGACCCCGAAATCGTCCGCCGCGATTATGAAGGCAGTTACTTCGAAGACGTCTCGACGACCAGTGATATGAGCGTCGCGCTGGTGCGACAGGACGAACGTCATCGTCATCCGATCGTCAAAGAGCACCTGAAGCCGTTGCCGCGAGTCACGCGTCTGCTCACGCTTGCGCGCAACGACCGTTACATCAGCGACTCCGCGTTGCGACGCATCGAGATCGAACGCGAACGCAGCGGTACGAGGTTTGGTCCTTACGACGGCGAGATCACCGATCCGCGTCTGCTCGACGTGTTGAAGCGAAAGTTTGGTCCCGACTTCGTTCACAGCGCGAGTGGTCTCAGCGTCTACGGCAACTGTCCGTATCGCTTCTTCGCGCAGCGCGTGTTGCGGCTCGAGCCACGCGGCGAGGCTGCGCTCGACTTGCAGGCGATCGACGCGGGCAAGTTGTTGCACGACGTGTTGCGCCGATTTTTCGAACGGCACCGCCGCGAGCCGCTCTACAAACTGGATCGTAAAAAGCTGCGCACGGAGCTCGCCGACATTGCCGATGCCGTGTTCGACGAGCATGAGCGCGTGGTTCCGCCCCTGAACAAACAGATCTGGAAGATCGACCGCGAGATTCGGAAGATCCTGTTGGACCAGGTGCTGCTGTATGAACTGGAGTTGCAGGAAGAGTCGGCGGCGCAACAAGTGTTGCCGGCGTATTTCGAGGTCGCCTTTGGCGGCGCGCGCTCGTCCGCGAAAGATCCGGATTCGACAGACGAACCGCTCGAACTCACGCGCCCGACGTTGATCGGCGACGAGGCGATCAAGATCAGCGGACAGATCGATCGGGTGGACGTCGCTCGTGATGACACTGTCGTTGCCTACGATTACAAGCTGTCGACCGGAGCGAGTAAGTGGGACATCGTTTCGGGTCGCAGTCTTCAGCTCCCGATCTATCTCGAAGCGCTCGAACGGTTGATCCTGCCGGATCGTCCGATCGCGGGCGGTGGTTACTACATCATTCGCGGCGGACAGGAGCGGCGGAACCGGGGGCTCTATCGGGCGACGCAACTGGATTATCTCAACGTGCGGGCGAAGCTTTCGATCTATTCCGACGAGGAGTGGCAGCAGGTGCGTGAAGAGGTGATCGCGAAGATTTGGAAGTTTCTTGACGGGATGCGCGCCGGCCGCTTCGTCGTCGATCCGTCTGAGCGACAGAAGACGTGTCGCTTCTGCGACTACGGCGCTGTTTGTCGCTACAACCGCGATCGCATCGAACGCAAGAAGCGATTCTTTGATTAGGGATCTCTTTTTTGCATTGTGGTCTCTCATTAGCGGGTGTTCGATTAAAAGTGAAACCAGAAAAGCGCGAATTACTTCCTGAGCAGGCAGCCGCCGCTTACGAGATTAATAAACACATCTCGGTGACGGCGGGGCCGGGCTCCGGCAAAACGACGGTCCTCGTCGAGCGCTACCTCCACATCCTCCGCGAACAGTCTCTCTCGATCGATCAGATCGTCGCGATCACGTTCACCAATCGCGCCGCCAACGAAATGCGCG
>DASTOZ010000256.1:0-7199 GCA_035762365.1 Pyrinomonadaceae bacterium
GATCAGCGTAACCATTTCGGGAATGTGGCGCGTGGCGCGCGGTACCACCTCGGGCCGTTCGCAGCCAAGCGCGTCGAAGTCTTCCCACAGCGCGTCGATGTACTTGGCGGTGTAGTCGTCGATGCTCACGCCCGCCTCTTGCGACTTCGCGATGATGCGATCTTCGACGTCCGTGATGTTCATCACGTGTGTGACTTTGTAACCCTTGAACTTGAGGTAACGGCGCACGACGTCGGCAGCGATGGCGCTGCGGAAGTTGCCGATGTGACCGTATTCCCAAACGGTTGGACCACAGTAGTACATGCGCACTTCGCCCTCGTTCATCGGGCGGAACTCTTCGATGCGGCCGGTGAGTGTGTTTCGGAATCTCAACATGCAGGCCAATACTAACTCAAAAATGTTTCCAGCCGCCGGGATTTAGCTCCCAAACGCGCGCGCCCTCCGAAATCTTCACGCCTTCGTCATGACTTCGGATCTCGCCGATGCGTGTGATCTGCGCGCCGTCAACTCGACGCGGCAGGCGCGCAACATCCGCGGCGCTCACGGTAAACAACAGTTCGAAATCTTCACCGCCGTGCAACGCGAGTTGCAGCGGATCGAGTGCGCGACGGCCACACAGTTCGACGATCTGACTGTCGATCGGCAGCAGCGACGAATCGATCAACGCGCCCACGCCACTCGCGGAGCAAACGTGATTCAGATCTGACGAAAGACCGTCGCTGATGTCGATCATCGCCGTCGCGAGTTTTTCATCGCCCAATACCATTCCCCAGCCGACGCGCGGTTCGGGACGGAGATGTCGCAAGAGCAGGTGATCGAGTTTTTGTGAATCGTCCTCATCGAGGTTTTGAGCGAGGTGCGCACCGCGTTCGACGAGCCGCAGTCCGGCCGCGGCTGCACCGAGTGAGCCGGTGACGAAGATTTGATCGCCAGGTTTCGCGCCTGATCGTTTGACTGCCTGGCCCACCGAACACTCGCCGAGCACGATCGAGTCGATCACGATCTTTTGTTCCGTCCGCGATGTGTCGCCCCCGATCAACTGCACGTCGTAACGGCTCGCCAACTCGAACAAGCCGCTGTAGAAACGATCGGTAAAGTCAGTTTCCCAAACGTCGCCCGGAACGCCGATCGAGATCAGCGACCAACGCGGACGCGCGCCCATTGCGGCGATGTCGGAGAGTGAGACTGCGAGTGCTTTATGGCCCAACAGGTAGGGCGGGATCGTGGTGCGGCGGAAGTCCACGTCTTCGACCAGCAGGTCGGTGGTGACAACCGTTTCTTTTCCCGAGCTGGTTTGGACGACGGCGGCGTCGTCTCCGATACCGGTGATAGACGATGTCGCGGCCGCGCGTTCTCTGAGCGCACGGATGAACTCAAATTCGTCCTTCATGCGTTAGAGTGTGCGACGCAGTGATTCGAGACCTGCTTCGATGGTCTCGATCGAAGTCGAGAATGAAAAGCGCAAGTGGCTTTGACCGTCTGGTCCAAACACAACGCCCGGAACGGTCGCGACCTTTGCCTGGTTGAGCAGGATGTCCGCTGCTTCCTGACTATCGCTACTGATGCGGCTCGCATTGGGGAAAGCATAGAAAGCACCCGCGGGTGGATCGCACGGGAAACCGAGTTCGTTCAGTCCTGACAAAAGGAGATCGCGACGGCGTTTGTATTCGGCGGCGATCTTTTCGTGCGTTGCTACGTCGATCTCGAAAGCGGCGAGTCCGCCCCATTGGGTTGGCGTCGAAACTCCGTTTGAAGAATACAGGGTCGCTTTCTTGAGTCCCGTCATCCATGGTTCGCGTGCGACTGCATAACCGAGACGACATCCGGTCATCGCGTACGATTTCGAAAAGGTGAACGACGTGATCGTGCGTTCATACATTCCGTCGAGTGACGCGATCGAGAAATGCGTTCCGTCGTAGACCAGATCCTCGTACGCTTCGTCGGCGATGACGATCAGATCGCGGTCTTGTGCAAACGTAGCGACAGCTTTTGCTTCTTCAGGTGTGAATACGACGCCGGTCGGATTTTGTGGCGTGTTGTAGTAGATCGCTTTTGTTCGTTCGCTGCTGTAGCGCGCGAGCGTTTTTTGAAAACCTTCTGCGCGAGCTTCCTGCGTGGGGACGAGAACGCTGCGACCCTGGCTATGCGCGACTAGATCTTTGATTGGCGTCCAGTAAGGTGAGAAGAGAATCACCTCATCGCCGGGATTGACAACCGATTGAAACGCGCCAAAGAGTCCTTGCATGCCGCCGTTCACGACGATGACATGCGAGTCTTCGGCGGGGATCTGATTTTTGGCCCGCAGCTTTTCCGCGATTGCGGCGCGGAGTTCCGGAATGCCGGATGAAGGCGCGTAACGAGTTTTGTTGTCGTCGAGCGCGCGTTTCATGGCTTCTCGAATAGGTTCGGGCGTGGACATGAACGGTTCGCCGCCTTCGAACTGGTAAACGGTAGCGCCCTGGTTGCGCAGCTCCATGATGCGGTTGCGCAATTTCACAATGTCCGAGAATCCGACTTCGTCGAATCGCGAAGCAAGTCGAAAAACGGTTGGCGAGGTTGTCACTGTTCGGGTTCGTTCCTTCCGGTTTGTGCGCGGGACGTCGGATTATAGCTTGGGCGAATGTGATTTGTTAAATCCGCGTTCTCCGTATGTGCTCGTTAAGGAGTTACTTTTAAGAAAAAGTTTTAAGTGAACCGAGCTAAGTGTAAGTATTGACACGCCAAACGCCACGCGAGTAACATGCGGAGGTCGACGCAGGGCTGCTGGCAAACTCGCCGTCGAGTTCATACCAACTTCGCAATGCCCGCCCGATCCCCGATAGCGCACGATAGCGAACGCCAGCTTCAGTAATTTCCGTTCAGGCAAGTTAAGCGAATGAGTCGTCCCGCTGTAGCCATACCCGAAAAGCTCTTCTTCAAAATCGGCGAAGTTTGCGAACTCGCGGGCGTGCAGGCGCATGTGTTGCGCTACTGGGAATCGGAGTTCCCGATGCTCGCGCCGCAAAAGAACCGCGCCGGGCAACGCGTGTATCGCAAGCGCGACGTCGAGATGGCGTTGCGAATCAAAGAGCTGTTGTATGAAGACCAGTACACGATCGCGGGGGCGAAGAAGCGGTTGACGAATGAGTTGCGTGGCGGCGGGAAGTTGAAGGTCGTCGGCAGCGAGGAAGACGTTAGTGCTTCTGACGGGTCGTTGTTTTCTGAGACAGCGTCGCAAGCTGTGCCGCCACCGGTGAATGAGGTATCGAGTGTTGGTCGACGAACTGCGGAAGAGCGACAGGCGTTGAGACACGTCGCGTCTGAGTTGCGCGACTTGCTCGCGTTGCTCGCCGAGCAGGAAAAGGGCCGCACCAAGTAGAACGTCCTGCTTCACGGGTGTGGAACCGTGTCGTTCGTTTGACAATTGTTCTTTGGCAGGATAGTAAGTCAGGGACACGGGACGTGGCGCAGCCTGGTAGCGCGCACGCTTGGGGTGCGTGAGGTCGCTGGTTCGAATCCAGTCGTCCCGACCATTTCTATCGACGATTACGGCTGCCGCTTCGGCAGCCGTTCGTGCTTGTGGCACATTGAGGCAGACGGTGCGCCAATACTCGCACGGCGAGTGATAGGAGATCGATCATGCGCAGTTTCGCACGAAAACCGGTGGCCACCCAGTCGACCAACTCTGCGACAGCACGTAGGCCACGCTCTCCGCAAAGTCGTGATTCGATCCTGCACTTACACCGCAAGATAGGGAACCACGCAATTCTCTCAAGCGCTTCGCTCTCAGCCGTGGTGGGCCGCGTGACGGGTCCGAATCTGCTGCAACGCGATGACGGACCTGGCGAGAAGAAGGAAGAGGCGCCAATGCCGCGCGTGCCGTATCGCGAGAATCCTCCGACGGACAAGAACCAGACTGAAGAAAGCGGAGCTGAAAAAGGTCCATCCCTGACACTTGCAAGTGCCGCTCGGCCGACGTGCAATCCCCAAGGTCTGTCGCGCGTCGACTACCTCGCCCAGCCCAACACCAGCACCGACGACTTCGGCCTGACGCGGTTCGCCGGAAACGTGAGCATGGCACTCACGACGCGGAAAGTGAAAGGCGGCGTCATGCTCGAACCTTTGCAGGTGGCGCTGCCGCCGATTACATCGGTGTTCACGACAGCCGACACGTTTATTGAGGGAACCGCCGTAGTCCTCAGTCAGGAGCGTGCCGAGTGTCATGAAGGCAAAGTCCCACTGCAGTGGCGGATCCTTGCGACCGGCGCTGCCAAGATCCGCGAAGGTGAGTTGGAGCACTGCGAAGATCTGCAATACGCTTTCGACGTGACGTTCGGGTGGTACGCGCAGGTAGTTGACGATCTAATCGCGAAGGGAAAGACGTTCTCGAGCGAAGCGGCGGCGTTCAAGCAGCTCGAGAAGCTCACCGGCGCGCATCCGACGAAGTGGTCGTCAGTCTTCACGTGTTTAGCCAAGAAGACCGAGCGGCGTGACGGCGTAAAGTTCTCCAACGCGTGGCATACGCCACGAGTGAAGGCACTGCCGCCACGGCTGGCGGACAGTTGCAAGTTCTCGCGCGTGTCCATAACTGGCGGCGCCAACTTTCCCGAACTCGGACAACATCCGACGCCCGACGTCATAACCGGGTGCGGCGAGTCTGCGAATGCAGTGAAAGCGCTGGCCGCGCAGGCGGCGGCGAAGGCCTCGGCGGCTGGCGGCGAAGGAGGAGGCGAAGGCAAGCAGGAGTAAAGTGAAGTGCGGGTGTAATCCACAACCAGACTGAGGAGGAACCCATGGCAGTCAAGGCGGAAAGCGCTATCCCACCCAGAAAGCCGATCCAGTTACAACCTCGGTCCCGATCCGAGTCGCGCACACGATCACCAGCGGCGGGTCCTCTGTCGGAATTCTTTTCGGCTTCCGCTGCGGTTCGGCGGCCGGCAACGGTCCTCGCTCTGCAGCAAAGAGTAGGAAATCGCGTCGTCCAACGACAATTAGCCCGACAAGGTACCGAAGGCGAAGCGACACAAGGTGAAGACCTGACTGCGCCTCGGTTTGCGGGCGATCCATTACTGGAGGCCTGTTTCGATGACCGCGCCCGAATGACGCAGGGCCATCGCGGACCGTCCGTTGAAAAAGTGCAGCAAGCTTTGCTCGATCTTGGTTACAACCTCGGATCGAGTGGGGCCGATGGGATCTACGGGCCAAAAACCTGGAATGCAGTCAAGCAGTTCAAAGCCAATGAGGGCCTTGGATTTGTGAACATGGGAGATGTTGGACCAGGCACGATGCACCGCCTGGACGCACTGTTCAGTTCGAAAACACAAGAATCTCCCCCAAAGGTAGCAGATGAGGAGAGTGTCGCTGCCTGTCCGTCCAACGACGTGATCGTCACCGCTTTGATAGCTGGCCCACGTCAGCGCAATGCACTCGTCGGTGAGCCAACGGTGGGGCAGTCATCGAGCAGTCATGTCAGCATCGGCGATGCCGTCAGCCGTTTTAAGAGCAAACTAAATGTAACTACTGGCGTGAGCGGCAACAATATAAGCGCAACCGGTCAGTTCTTTTGGGTGCAGCAGATGCACGATGCAATAAGGACTGAACTCCTTCTAATGAGCAGCGATCCGACCGCGCTGCCGTTCGTCGCCAAAGCTCGGCAGGCGCGGGAAGCAATCGACAATCGGGAGTTTGCGGAGGCAACGCGGTTGATCCGTGAATTAGATGTAATGGCCCAGACCACGAAGTCACCGTCGAAACCCAAGATGCTGTCGCTCTTGCGACCCGATTTGGCGGGGGCCCCTGCCACTGAAACGTTACTGTGGAAAGCGCTCAATGCCGACCCAACAAATGCGATGCCCAGCCTCGCCCCATTTCTTTCTCTGCGCACGTTGATGCAGTTGGAGGCCTTTGATAAGCAGAGCTGCGGGTTCGCAGCGCACAAGATTGCGGAGCGCGTGTTACAAAAGGGTGGAGTGACTGGGCGTCCAAATCCGAGAGCAGGTGTTTTCTCCGCCAATCTGAGCGGCGTGTGCATTCGCGACCGACGTCGTACGCCTGACGCTTTCAGTTCAACCATGCTTGGCGATGTAGTCAAGCAGAGTAACGCGGCCTCCGCCGTGGCGCAGTTAAAAAACGCCCTCGACGCCGGACAACTGGTTCACGCTCGCGTCTTGAGCGGTGTAGGAGTGGGCACGCAGCCGAATGTTCCATTTGATTTGAATCCTCCCGTAAACGTGGGCGCGCCACCGGAAGAGCATTCACTGGTGATCATCGGTTTCGACGGCAATAAATTCGTCTTCAGCGATCCTGACGCGACCGTCTCGAGCAGTCCTGAATCCGGCTTTGGGTTCCTCTTCTTCGATTCAGCCAACGGCCGGCTCAGCACGGCTGAGGACGATTCCGATCTTGTCGTCAGTCCTAAGGGCAAGCACCGTCGCGGTGACAAGCGCTACCAGGTGCTGACACTCTCCACGTTTTAAAGAAAATCCGCGATCACGATCGTGGACGTCAATGTCAACTGCGACATAAAACTGACTAGTAGAGACATACTTCTGTCGGTACCTCGATCTTTGGTAACGAACTTGAATGATCGCTAGGAGGTGCTATGAAAAGTGTGAAGTGTCCTCGCTGCGGACTGGTTGCGTTTGCTTCCGCGCTCACGTGCAAGCGCTGCGGGCAATCATTCGAGACGGCTACGAAGCCTGAACCTGAGGGCGGCCAAGTTGATACGGCGCTTCAAAAAGAGATCCAGCCACGGCAGACGCTCATCTACATCGTTGGTTTCGGTGGAACAACAGTCTTAACTCTAACGGCTGCCTTTTTAGTAGAAAGCATCAGAACGATGATCGTTTTGTTCATCGGAATTCTCAATGTCGGTTGGATATGGACCTGGGCATTGGGGAACAGGGCGGAATCGCAACTGCTCGCCGGGCGTAAGCGTTTGTATACGATCACTCCGGCGCAACGAGCCTTCGTTACGACTTCCAGTGTCGCACTGGCGGGCATCATCCTAAGCAGTGACTACGGCTACATTCTCTCACCTCTGGTCATTGTCATTATTAACGGCGGCATGTATTTGTATGAGCGTGAAATGCGGGTCCGGCGTGCTGAGAGTGGAGATTAGGCGAGCTCGCGTACATCATGATTAGAGTGAAGCGAATCCGCAGCGTTTGTCATAGCATCGCTCACCATGCTGCGAGCGGGGTTTCTTTCGTGCATCCACA
>DASTOZ010000257.1:0-10906 GCA_035762365.1 Pyrinomonadaceae bacterium
GTAAACCGGCACGGCGCCTCCGTGGCCGCGAAACGATGGCGGAAACAGTTGCGGCGCCACGACGGCAATCAGGCTGAAAACGTAAGACACAGCTACGCCGAGCCCGATCAGCGTGAACATATTGAGACTGCGATTTACAACCGACTGCCACGCACGCACGAAGAATGGCCAGCCGCCCCACAATACGACCGGCGTAGCGAGCGCCAGTTGCACCCAGTTCAACGTCGATTGGCCGACGCGGTGTTGCAACGGTTGGCCCGGAATAAGATCGCTCATGCCGATTGCAAACACGGGGATCGTCAGCAACAGGCAGACCCAAAACCGTCGATTCATGTCGACGAGTTCAGGGTTCTCTTCGTCTGTGAGCGAAACCGTAACCGGTTCGAGCGCCATGCCGCAGATCGGACAGTTCCCAGGGGCGTCGCGGACGATCTCGGGATGCATCGGGCAGGTGTACTTCTGTGCAGGTGTGGCTGACGCCGGACGCTGTTCAATCTGAACCGTGGCAGGCGGTGATGCCGGTTTCTGAAGATAGCGTTCCGGATCTTCGCGGAATCGATGAAGGCAGTGCGGATTGCAAAAGTAGTAAGTCTTCCCCTTGTACTCGTACGACCCAGCTGCGTTGTCCGGATCCACTGTCATGCCGCAAACCGGATCCAGCGCGGCCCTGGTTTCAAGCTCTGTCATCACCGTCCCAGTATCGTATGTTACCGACCGACTTCTCAACCGCCAGCGCACCCGCGTAACCCGCACCGACCGCGATGTCAAACAATCGCCACCGTTCGTGCGAACCATCTTCTGTGCGCAATAAGGCGACGTCGTCTCCCGATCCGAGCGTTACGTCGAAGCCGTCGAGCGGTTGCGACAACCCGCGTCCGGTCGCTTTGATGTATGCCTCCTTGCGCGTCCAGCACCTGAAAAACGCAGGAACCCGATCTTCCTCCGGCAGTTCACACAACACGCCCACTTCGAGCGGCGAAAAAAACCGTCGGGCAATACTGTCGCTCGCAAAGTCCGCGCGAACTTGTTCCACGTCAACTCCGAGGTCACGTCCTTCCGTCACCCCGTAGAGTCCCATTCCATGCGAGTGCGACATATTGAACCGCAACTGACTCTCGCGAAACTCGCCGTCCAGCGACGGCTTACCCCATGCGCCGTACGCAAACTGCAACCGCTTCGGATCCGCGTGCAAGTACCACCCCAGCAGCAAACGCAGAAATCCGCGCGCAACCACGAAATGCTTTCGATCTTTCTCGAAGTAGAAACGATTCGCGCGCGCGACTTCGTCCGGTTGCAGCAACTCGACAAACGGCTCCGCCCGACGATCCAAACCAAGCCGCCAAACATGCACTTCGTCAGCGGGCAACGACAGCGATGCAGGCGGTGAGGACCAGATTGAAGTTTCCCACGTCAAAGAGCGGCGCTGCCTCCGGCGTATTGCAACAGCCGCGCAAACTCTGTTGCAGACTGCGGACGTTCATCAGGATCTTTCGCGAGCGCTTGCATGATCGCGGCTGAGACCCGTCGCGGCAGACCCAACGAAGCCGTTAACGGTGGCGGGTCGTCGTAAAGGTGTTTGCTGATGACGCCCGACACAGTTTCGCCGCCGAACGGTCGCCTGCCCGCTACCATCTCGTAGAACATCGCGCCCAAGCTGTAAACGTCGGAACGCGTATCCAGTGGCTCACCCATGCATTGTTCCGGCGACATGTAGAACGGCGTCCCGAGCACCACCGCGCCTTTGTGCGTTCCCCCGCCCGCCGAGTCAGCGTCAGCCAACAACTTCGCCAAACCAAAATCGACCACGCGAACACTTTCAAACTCGTAATCGTCATCAGGAGCGACGACCAGAATATTCTCAGGCTTCAGATCGCGATGGACCACTCCCTGCCGGTGAGCGGCGCCGACGCCCGCACAGATCCCGCGCATCATTCGCAGCGCACGCTCGATCGGAAACTGCCCTTCACTGCTCAATAGATCGCGGAGCGGAGTTCCCTTCACAAACTCCATGACGATGAACGCCGGCGCAAGCTCGTCGTCAGTCTCGCCGAAATCGTGAATCGTGATCACATTGGGATGGTGCAGCATCGCCGCCGCGCGCGCTTCACGTCGAAACCGCGCCAGCGCCGCATCGTCTTTGACGAACTTGCCCATCAGAATCTTCACCGCAACGTCGTCGCCGATGCGGACGCGCCGCGCGCGGTAGACCATGCTCATCCCACCCTTGCCGAGTTGAGACGTCAGCTCGTACTTGCCGTCGATGACGCGGCCAATCAGCGGATCGGGATTGACGAGCCGGATCGTCGGCAACGACGCTTGATAGTGGTTCTCGTAGTACGGGTGCGGGCCGGCCGATTCAGGAAGACTCAACGGCAAACCACACTCGGCGCAAAACATTGCCTCGCGATTCAGAAACATCTCACACTGTGGACAAAACGGTTGCGTGCCGCGCAGTTCCTTCAGCAGTTGATCGAGCGCGTCTTCGATCTGTTCGAGGGCCTCGGCGCCGCTCGACGAATGGCGCAGCGTGCCATCGCTGTCGAACAGAAAGTACGCAGGCAAAACGTCCGGCTGTCCGTTGAATTCATCGCGCAGCCTGTGTTCATTATCGAGCGCGCAAGGCTCGATCAAATTCAATCGCTCGGCCGCGTCGCGAACAGCTCGTTGGTTCTTCTCAGCATCGGATTGCGGCGAGTGAACGGCGATCACGCGCAGTCCTTCACGCTTGCGCTGATCGCGCCAGTCGGCGATGTGCGTGAGGTTGACCTTCGCCGGTTCGGAGCTCAGGGACCAGAAGTGGACCAGCGTCGGCCGGCCCTTCGTTTCTCGTTTCAGCGCTTCAAGGCGGTCCTGATTGGTTGCGTTGGGACGTTCAAGATTGAGCCAGTCAGTGGCTCCGGAGAATGGCGGAAGCTTTAACTCGACTTTCATGGGCATCTGAATATTACGCATGCGTTCCGAACATCTCAACCCATCCGAAAAGCTACTGTCAGAATTCGTTTGGCCCGCGGCCCTGCATTCAAGTCCTTGACACAATCGTTGCCGTCGGCTTAAGGTCTCGCACCTAAATTAAGCCTCTCCTCACGGCCGGCCCAGAAAAACTTACACGCAGTGCATCCCGCAGTAACCCCAGACTGCTGCACGACCAAAAACTGTCTGACGGAGGATTACACATGAGTAAATCAAGAAAAGCCAGAAGGTCTCCCTCAAGGGGTCGTGCTGGTTCCCCGGCGATCAAGTTTGCGATTCTCGTCACTGTGATTATCGCCGTTGCCGCCGTGGTGTTTCTGACCAGCACCAAACCCTCGAATGCTCAAAAGAAGTTCAAGGCGACGCGTCCCATCGTTGTCGATAACCAGACGGGCCAGGCTCGCATGCCGACTCAGGAAGAGGTCGACGAGGTCATCTCCAACCTCGCTCAACTCGCAAATCGTCCTGAGGACCTGCCCTCGACTCAAGGAGACGGTGGCGGCGAGGTGGTCGATCTCGCGGGAGGCTACAACGGTGTAATGCTTGCTCGCCCGGGGAGCGACGGGAGTTTCGAAACGAGGTGCGTTTTCACTCTTGAAGAAGGCGCCGAGTTTCTAGGTCTGGTCGAAGATACTTCCGCGGAATAGGAGACCCCGACAAAATGAGAAAAGCATGTACAAAACTCACACTAATCATTTTCGTGTTCGCGATCGTCAGTCTGTCCGCGCAAAGCAGTTTCGCCGGACCCGCGCCCATCTTCATCGTTAACGTCAACGCACCCGGCGTCGGCTTCAACGATCCCACGCCGGCCGCCCCCGTTGGTGGAAATCCCGGCACTACGTTGGGCGAACAGCGCCTGATTGCTTTCCATCATGCGGCGGACATCTGGGCGGCACGCCTCGAGACCAACGTACCGATCCGGATTCGCGCGCAGTTCGTGCCGCTTGGACCAGGCGTACTCGGCAGCGCCGGTCCCATCAGTGTCGTCAGAAACTTCCCGAACGCGCCGTTGCCGAACACGTGGTATCACATCGCACTAGCCAACAAATTTGCGGGCCTGGATCTGAATGTGAACCTCGAAGACATCAACGCCAGCTTCAGCACCAACTTCAACTTCTACCTCGGTCTCGACAACAACCATGGTTCGCAACCGGATTTGGTAACCGTGTTGCTGCACGAGTTTGCCCACGGACTCGGCTTCAGCCAACTAGCGAACCTGACCAGCGGCGCGTTGTTCAATGGCGGGCCGGACGTTTACAACACCCATTTGTTTGATTCGACTCTCGGTCTTACCTGGCCACAGATGACGAACGCCCAGCGCGCTTTGTCAGCCACCAGATTTGGCCGCGTCGTTTGGAACGGTGCTTTCGTGACCGCGGGTGTTCCGACCGTACTCAACTTGGGAATTGTGGAGGTGCGCTCGACGACTCCCGCAGCGATTGCCGGGCCTTACCAGTTCGGCACGGCGGCCTTTGGGCCAACCGTTGCCAGCTCGAACGTGATGGCCGAGGTTGTTGTCGCCCTGGACGCGATTGAGGTCGGTGGAAATCAGATCGATGGGTGTTCCCCGTTCACTAACGCGGCCGAAATCGCCGGCAAGATCGCTTTAATCGAACGCGGCGGCGCATGCGGCTTCGCGGTCAAAGCGAGAAATGCAACCGACGCGGGTGCGGTGGCAGCGATCATTTACAACCAACCCGCGAACGTGGCCGCCGGACCTCCGGGTATGGGCGACGACGGTACCAACGGCGCCTTCGTCACTATTCCAACCGTCAGTCTGCGCCGCCTGGATGGAGTGGATATCTTCAGCTCACCCCCGCCTGTGATCGTGAAGATGGGTAACAACCCGAACATCCGCGCCGGAGCCGATGAGTTGAATCGCGCTCGCGTGTTTGCACCGTTCCCGGTGGTGGGAGGTTCTTCGATCTCGCACTACGATACCGTCGCGAGACGCAATCTGATCATGGAGCCGGCCATCAACGCGGATCTAACTCACAAGGTCAAGGCGCCGGACGACCTGACGTTCGAACTGTTGCGTGACATTGGTTGGACGTTCCCGGATGCTGACGGCGACGGCGTCGCCGACGATGAGGATTGCAATCCGAATTCGGATACGGCGCCCACGATCAGGATCGGCCTAATCGACACGGGCGTACCTAACATGCTGTTCCCGAATGGTTGCACGATGTCGGATCTGCTGTCGCAACTGAAGGATCCGGCGGTGAACCACGGAGACTACGTATCCGCGGTCGCGCAATTGACGAACCAATGGAACGCTGACGGTCTCATTACTGGCGAACAAAAAGGTGCGATCCAGAGTGCCGCCGCCAGAAACTAGTGAACGCTTCAACGCTGAAGCAAAACCAAAAGGGTTGACGGTTAAAGGCCGTCAACCCTTTCTCTTTAAGATTGCTAACCGGGATTACTCTTCCGAAGTTGTAGGATCAATGATCGTCTTGACCTGGGCCACGTGGTTTGCGGGAAAACCGCCAAGCCGTGCGTGTTCGTGCACCAGTTCCTCGTTCGGGGCGATATAGACGCAGTAGATCTTATTGTCCGTGACGTAGCTATGGACCCACTGAATCTGCGGCCCCAGTTGATTCAGCACGTTGCACGACCGCTGGGACATCGTCTTTAGTTCCGACGGCGTCATCTTGCTCGCGCCAGGTACGACTCGCTCAATGACATACTTTGGCATTGCTTTTCTCCATTTATGCTGATTATTAGTGCTCCCTTCAGACTAACGCGTATTTCACTGCAATTCCGGTAACAAGTGCTGAAACTCCTTGTCGCTGCGAAGCGACTCGAACGCACTGTCAGTGTTCGCCCAGTGCCCGACCGTCCGGAATCCACACTCATGCGCGCGTCGCAGCAGGATCATCGCCGATCGTTTCTCGCCCAGCAACGCATACGCACAGGCGCAGTTGTAAACCACCAGGCCGTCGTTTGGTTCCAGCTCCAGCGTGCGCCGCAGCGTCGCATTCGCCTCTTCGCGACTGCCGAAACGCGCGTAAGCTTCCGCCAGACAGCTCATCACGATGATGTCGTCCTGGCTCGCTTCCAGTTTTCGCGACGTGATCTCGATAACCTTCAGCATCGCTTTGTTGGCAGCGTCGATGTTTCCCAGCTTTCGCTGGACGCCCGCCAGATTGCGCCATGAATCTTCGTCGTGCGGTTTCAATTTCGCGGCGCGGCGGTAATGCTTCAGCGCGACCTCGAGATCGTTTGACAGCTCGGCGATCATTCCGAGTCGCAGGTAGCCGGGATGAAACTCGGAGTTGTCTTTGAGTATCGTCTCGATCGCGCGCTGCGATTCGGCGTAACGACGGTGATGGAAATAGACCATCGCGATGCCAAATTGAGCTTCCAAAGATGTCGGATCCAGCGCCAGCGCCTTCTGGTTCATCTCGATCGCTTTGCTCAACAGTTCGAACTGCCGTCATACCACTCGTACATCGCCGAATAAGCTTCGGCTAGTCCGGCGTACGCCGACGCAAAGTTCTGATCGATGGCGACGGCGTTTTCGAACATGCCGATCGCGCTCTCGGTGTTGCGTCGGCCTTTCAGGTACAGCAGCTCGCGACCGCGCATGTAGAAATCGTAGGCACGCAGATCGTCGGTCGGCTTTTGCGCGAGGAGTTGCCGTTCGGAGTCCGTGATTGAGACCTTCAAAGCGTCGACGATCTTTTGCGACACCTCGTTCTGCAAGTCGAAAATGTCCTCGACCTGGCGGTCGAAACGTTCGGCCCACAGATGATAACCATCGCGAACGTTGATCAGTTGCGCGTTAATGCGAATGCGATTGCCGGCGGTGCGGACGCTGCCCTCGAGAATGTAATTCACGCGCAAAGCTTCGCCGACCTGTCGCGTGTTCACCACTTTCTTCCGAAACGGAAACACGTCAGCGCGTGAAACCACTTTCAATTCTTTGATCTTCGAAAGATCGGTGATGATGTCTTCGGTGATTCCCGCGCAGAAGTAGTCGCTCTCGTCGCCCGGGTTCATGCTCTCGAAATAAAGCACGGCGATCGACTTTTCGGGCACGGCGGAGACTTCGGCGGAGATCGAGGTGTTCGAAGGTGAAGTCGAGACTCTTTGCGTCTGGGTGTCGACGTCGCGCTTCAGATCTTTTAGATCGGTCAGGAGGTCTTTGATTGTCTGGTAGCGTTCATCGCGGTCTTTGCGCAGCGCGCGCAGGACGATGCGATCGTATTCGCGTGGTCCCTCCACCAGGAAAGGCAAAAGCGAAGCAGGCTCGCGACTCAGAATTCCTGACATCACGTCGACCGTAGTTGCCGCATGAAACGGCTGCTGAGCGGCGATCATCTCGTAGAGCACACAGCCGAGGCTCCAGATGTCGGTGCGCGCGTCAACTTCGAACCCGCGCGCTTGTTCGGGAGACATGTATTGCGCGGTGCCCATCACGACGCCGACTTCAGTCTTCAAAAAGTGCTGCGTGGGCGCCATCGAATCAGTTTCATTCGACCGCCGGTCGGCAGTCAGTTTTGCGAGACCGAAATCGAGGACTTTAACGATGCCGTCGTGGCGCAGCATGATGTTGTCCGGTTTGATGTCGCGATGGATGATGCCGACGCTGTGGGTCGCGTTCAATGCGCTGGCGATTTGAATGCCGATGTCGAGCGCTTCGACGGGACTGAGCGGGCCCATCCGGATACGGTCGCGCAAGGTGTAACCGTCGACGAACTCAGTGGCGATGAAATGTTCGGAGTCGATCTCGTCGATTTCGTAGATGGTGAGAATGTTTGGGTGGTTGAGTGCGGATGCGGCCTTCGCTTCCTGCATGAACCGCCGCACGCGATCGTTCGATGACTCGGACTTCGCAACCATGTCCGCGGGCAGAATTTTTAGTGCAACCTTGCGATCAAGCTTGGTGTCGTTGGCGAGATAAACCTCACCCATCCCGCCCGCGCCGATCTGGGAGCAGATCTCATAGCGACCAATTGTTTTACGCGCGGGAAACGACAAAGCTTTTTTGGGGGAAGCAAATCGAGGTTCCTGCGAAGACGGCATTGTAGATTAGAACGTCGCTAAGGCGCTAGGCAGGCGCGCCGCGAGTAGTGTCTCAACTTAAAGGTTTTGCTCTGCGGTCTCTGCGTATACTCGGCGTCTCTGCGTTGAAAGAGTCACTTAACGCGGAGACGCAGAGGGCGCGCAGAGACCGCAGAGATAACTTCCGATCTAAGACAACACCACGCCGCGCTAATCATTGACTTTCACGCCTCGCGTCAGTAAAACTCTCACACACTCTGCGTCAGCTTAAGCATCAGCCTAATCCAACCAGGAGAACTGTGATGAAACGTCTACTTTCCGCTTCCCTTCTCGTCGTCGTTTTTGCGGGCGCAGCCTTCGCTCAAACAAGTGTCAAATGGACGCCCGAGTTGCAGATCAAACTCAAAGCCGCAGGAACGCCACGCGTTTCTCCGGATGGTAAGCGAGTGGTCTACACGGTTTCAGACGCCGTGATGACGTCCGACAAAAGCGAGTTTGTCACGCAGATCTGGATGGCGACGATCGACGGCAAGCCGAGACCAAACGGTGAAGTTCCACGCAGCATGCAACTCACATTTGGCGACAAGTCGTCGACGAACCCGAAGTGGTCGCCCGATGGCAATTGGATCGCGTTCACGTCGACTCGCAAGGACAACAAGAGCAACATCTATCTCCTGAGTCTCAACGGCGGCGAGGCCGAACCGCTGACGGACGTCAAAACAGGCGTGACGAACTTTGCCTGGTCACCCGACGGACGCTCGATCGCGTTCCGCATGGCCGACGCGAAGACGGAAGAGGAAGAAAAGAACGACAAAGCCAGGAACGATTTCCGCTGGGTTGACGAAAACTTCAAGATGTCGCGCTTGTACGTGATCGCCCTTCAAAAGGACGCGAATGGCAAACGCGAACCCCGCAAACTCACAACGGAAAACTACAACGTCGACGAGTTTGACTGGTCCGCCGACGGCTCGCGCATCGTCTTCGGCCATACGAAGACGCCGAGCGCCAACGATTGGACCACGTCGGATGTCTCGATCGTCGAAGTCGCAACCGGAAAGGTGACGCCGCTGGCGAATACACCGGCAGCCGAGAGTTCTCCGACTTACTCACCCGACGGAAAATCGATCGCGATCCTCGTGAGCGACGTTCCGGTGCGCTGGGCGCAAAGCGGCGTCATTCAGATCTTCCCCGCCAGTGGCGGCGCACCAAAGAGCCTGACTGCTTCGTACGATGCTCAACCCGGCGTCGTAGGCTGGTCCGCTGACAGCAAACGTCTCTACTTCGCGGAACCAAAAGGAACCGGAACGCAACTCTACGTCGTCGACGTCGCAGCCAACCGCATTGATGAGATCAAGGTTACTCAAGCGGTCTACAGCGGAATGAGTCTCAACACTTCCGCGACGACGTTCGGCTTTGTGCGTCAGACTTCAGATACGCCCGGTGACGTGTACGTCGCCTCGACCACAGACTTCACGCCGATTCAGATCAGCCGAGTGAACGGCGATGCGAAGTTACCCGCCGTGGGGCGAACGGAAGTCGTCAGTTGGAAGTCGAAAGATGGGAAACAGATCGAAGGACTGTTGACGTATCCCGTCGGCTACCAGGCTGGTCAGCGCGTGCCGCTGTTGCTGAACGTTCACGGTGGGCCAGCGGGCGTGTTTCAACAGTCGTTTCTCGGCGGCCGCGGCGCTTATCCGCTGGCAACTTTCGCGGCCCGCGGTTACGCGATCCTGCGGCCCAATCCGCGCGGATCGAGTGGTTACGGCGCCGCGTTTCGGCAGGCGAACATCAAGGATTGGGGCATGGGTGACTATCAGGACTTGATGGCCGGCGTGGACCACGTCATCGCGATGGGTGTCGCCGACCCGAATCGTTTAGGTGTAATGGGCTGGAGCTACGGCGGTTTCATGACCTCGTGGATCGTCACGCAAACGAAGCGCTTCAAGGCCGCGTCGGCAGGCGCGCCGGTGACGAACCTGATGAGCTTCAACGGCACTGCTGATATTCCGTCTTTTGTTCCGGATTACTTCGGCGCGCAGTCGTGGGACGCGATCGAGGTCTATCAAAGACACTCGCCGATGTTCAACGTGAAGGGCGTCAGCACGCCGACGATGGTCCAACACGGTGAGGCGGACGTTCGCGTGCCGATCTCGCAGGGCTACGAGTTTTACAACGCGCTGAAGACTCAGGGCGTGCCGGCGCGAATGCTCGTGCTGCCGCGACAGCCGCATGGTCCAAACGAACCGAAGATGCAAATTGCGGCGATGCAGGCGAACCTCGACTGGTTTGAGAAATACATCGGAGCGAAGGCCGAGACGTCGAAGAATTGAGGAAGGATCGGCAGTGTCCTAATCTCAGCTCTGCGTACTCTGCGCGGGTCTCGGCGTCTCTGCGGTTGATCGCCCGCGGGAATCTACCGCAGAGGCGCAGAGCTTACGCAGAGTTCGCATAGATAACGCAATTTAGGACACCACCGGAAGGATCTATTTGGGAGGTGAAAACCACTTCCCTTGTTTTGGCTTGAAGCCGAGTTCGATGCTCACGTGCTTTTGTGGCTTGAGAGTGAACGCCACATACGTGTCGCTCGACTGTTGCTGAATAGCGTCACCCGAGAACCCCACCCAGTTAAGATCGATGCTCAAGCCGGGTGGCAGTTCAGGTACGAGCCGGTAATTGCCGGCCGGGACGCCGTAGATCTCGAACACACCGTTTTCATCGCTGATCGTCTCGTACGTGTCCGACTCACCCACAATGCGAACCTTCCAGCCGGCAACCTTGAGTTCTCCTCCGTAAAAACCACGCTCGTATCTGCCGGACACGCGGGTCTTCCCGCGAACCTGGTCCAACTTGTCGAGGTAAAGCAAGTCTTCGGTGGCTCTTTCAACACTCGTCGATCGTCCACAAAAAGAAACAACCCAGGGCTGAT
>DASTOZ010000258.1:0-6491 GCA_035762365.1 Pyrinomonadaceae bacterium
GCGCGCCGGCGCAAGGTCGTGATTGTTGCATCGCTCTTTGAGAAGCGAGCCGCCGGTGTTTATCACAACACCGCCGTGATCATCGACGCTTCGGGAAAGATCGTGGGCAAGTATCGCAAGATGCACATCCCGGACGATCCCCTCTACTACGAAAAGTTTTATTTCACTCCCGGCGATCTCGGCTTCCAAACCCACGACACAGCTTACGGAAAACTGGGAACACTCGTTTGCTGGGACCAGTGGTTTCCCGAAGCGGCCCGATTGACAGCGCTCGGCGGCGCGCAGTTTCTGTTTTACCCGACGGCGATCGGCTGGCTGCCGGACGAAGAGCAGTCGATGAACGAAGCACAGCATTCGGCGTGGGAAACGATTCAGCGCGGACATGCGATCGCGAACGGGCTTTATGTCGTCGTTGTAAATCGCGTAGGACGCGAAGGAAAGCTGACGTTCTGGGGCCAATCGTTTGTCGCCGATCCGTTCGGACGCATCATCGCGAAAGCGTCCGCGGAAAATGAGGAAGTGCTCGTCGTCGAATGTGACCTGACGAAGATCGAAGAGACGCGACAAAACTGGCCCTTCCTGCGCGACCGCCGCATCGACGCGTACGACGGACTTCACCTGCGTTTTGGGGAATGAAGATGGACTACAGACTGATAGACCTCGTCGGCAACGTAGGTGTCGCGATGATCGTGGTTACCTACCTGTTGCTGCAACTCAACAAGATTAGCAGCTCAGACGTCTCCTACTCCGTGCTAAATGCGGTGGGCGCGAGCCTGATCGTCGCGTCGCTGATCGTCGACTTCAATCTTTCCGCTTTGCTGATGGAAGCATTCTGGGTCGTGATCAGTCTTCTGGGCATTGTCCGTCACTGGCGGCCTAAAACAGTCAGTTCCTGAACCATGCCTGCACCGTCGCAAGAAACGCCAGCCGCCCTCGGATTTCATATGCCCGCCGAATGGCGCGCGCACGAGGCTACCTGGTTGACGTGGCCCAAGGACCCGGAAACCTGGCCCGATCGCGTTTCGCAAGTCGAGGAGATCTATCTCCAGATGATGGCGGCGCTGACGCCGCATGAAATCGTCAACCTGCTCGTCGACGATGGCGCCACCGAACAGGAAGTGCGAAAGCGCTCCTCGTTTTCGAGTGCGGAAAACATTCGTTTTCATCACATTCCGACCGTCGATTCGTGGATTCGGGATTATGGTCCAAACTTTGTGATCGACGGCCAGGGCGCTGCGGCCTTCAACGATTGGATCTTCAATGCCTGGGGCGACAAGTATGCAACACTGAAGCACGACGATGGTGTGCCGCTTTTCCTGGAGTCGGTGTTGCAAATGCGGCGATTCGAGCCGGGCATCGTGTTGGAAGGTGGCGCGATCGACGTAAACGGCGCCGGCTGTGTATTGACTACCGAGCAGTGTTTGTTGAATCCGAATCGCAATCCTCATCTCAGCCGGACGGAAATCGAGCAATACCTGAAAAGTTATCTCGGCGTGAGCAAGGTGCTGTGGCTGGGCGAAGGGATCGTCGGCGACGACACTGATGGTCACATCGACGACATTGCGCGGTTCGTCGCGCCCAACGTGATCGTTTGCGCTGTGGACGACGATCCGGCGGATGCGAATTACGAATTGCTACAGGACAATCTCGCGCGACTCAAATCGATGACCGATGCACAGGGGCGTCCTTTCGAGATCGTCACGTTGCCCATGCCGGGTGTTGTCGGTGGGACCAGCACGGACACGCGTAATCTCGATCGCCTGCCGGCGAGCTATGCAAACTTCTACATCGCGAACCGCGTCGTGCTCGCGCCTGTATTTGGTCACCCGAACGACACTCGCGCCGTTGAAACCCTGCAACGCGTGTTTCCAGATCGGCGAGTGGCGCCAATCAACTGCGAGCCGCTCGTTTGGGGCATGGGCACGATCCACTGCGTGACTCAGCAACAACCGCGGGTCTGAATATCAAATTACCTTTTTGGCTTCGTCGAGAGCTTCTTCAAGCGTCCGGACACGACCGTCCAACTGCATCTCATAGATCGCGCGCGTGATCTCGCCCATGCGTGGTCCGGGTTGCACACCCAACTCCAGCAAGTGACGCCCTAACAACAGCGGCTCGGGCGGCCGCTTCTCAACGTCCAACTCCTTCGCGCGCTGGACAAACCACTCCTGCGCCTCTGCGCCATACCACTGCTCTCGCGGCACCCAATCCGCATTGCGGCCAAGCGAATCTGCTTTGGCGACGCGATACAGCAGATCCGGTTCGCACCGCCGCGCCAAACGTCGAAACGCACCCTCCCCGACCTCGTCACGCTTCTTATAAAACTCACCCGGCTTCAAGTGCTCACGCACCAGCGCAACGACCTGTTTGCGCACGTCGTATCCGTCGATCGTGTGCACGTTAATCCGATCGAGAAACCGCAATGCCGGCTCGACTCCTGCTTCCTCGTGCCCACGCGATCGCCAGCGCCCCTCGAGAAACTCTGTCGTCCGCGGCTTGCCGAAATCGTGGGCCAGTGTCGCCAGCATCACCGTGACCTGTCGTGCGTACGGCAGTTCATCGATCAACTCGCGCGCGCGATCCACGGCGAGCAACGTGTGAACAAATACGTCTCCTTCGGGATGCCACTCCGGATCCTGCGGCACGCCGATCAAACTCTGAATCTCCGGAAACACTTTTTCGACAGCGCCGAGCTCTCTCAGCCAGTTGAGCCCGACAGACGGGCGGCGCGCTCGCAGCAGCAGTTTCTCCAGCTCGCCCCACACACGTTCGGCGGGCAGATCGCTGAGGTCCATGGTCCGGCAAAGGGCCACCGTCTCGGCGTCGATTTGAAACTCGAAACGCGCGGCAAACTGTGCGGCGCGCAACACGCGCAGGCTGTCTTCGACAAACGTCTCCGCCGCGACTGCGCGCAACAGACCAGCGGCAATGTCCTGCTGACCGCCAAACGGATCGATCAGCTCGCTCGTCAACGGGTCTCGAAGTATCGCGTTGATCGTGAAGTCGCGACGCCGGGTTGCATCGACAACGCTCATCGCCGGATCGCCTTCGATCACAAACGCGCGGTGCCCTCGTCCTGACTTGCGCTCGCGACGCGGAATCGAAACGTCGAGATCATGGCCCAACTTGTAAACCGTAAATGCCTCGCCCACGGCGTTCACACTGCCGAAGCTATCGAGAATCTCGCGCAGTCGCTGCGGCGCGAGTTGGTAGACTTCGAGGTCCCAATCCTTCGGTTCGTTTCCCATCAGCGCGTCGCGCACGCAGCCGCCGACGAGCAGCGCGCGGCCGCCCGCGTCGTGAATCACGCGCGCGAGTGCGATCACTTTTTCGGGAAACTCAGGCATGGGCACGTTCGCAGATCCGTGATTAAGACTCTTCAGGGTTGTCGACGACAACCTGAACGCCGCGCGTGGAGGGAATGCAGCTAATCACCTGGGCGCGATCGATCTTCGTCATGTCGGTTCCCGCGGCGTGCCATAGTTTGACCCAGAAGGTCCGCGTCGACCCGTGAATTGCAAATGTAGAACCGTCGATCATGACCGGCACCGGCTCGGCGACTGTTCCCGCGCGGAGTTCTTCGAGCAGTTGAGGTATGTAGGGCTTGAACTGTTCAAACTGGACCAGCACCGCTCCGTCGTCGATCTCCGCGGGCGGCAACTCGACCGGATCGTTCGACTCGAGCAGCAGGCGCGACTCAGTTTGTTGATTGCGTTTCTTTACTACTGGCATAAAAGCTTCAGAGGGCGTAGCCCAGTTCATCAATTCAACGCTACGGCGAGGTAAGCCTCGCCTCACATCAGACCGCATAGCCGTTACGGAACGATCAAATAAGGCCAAATGCCCTCACACCTGCAAGTGAGCAAGTGCCTCACGCCTGCAAGCGGCGTTGCAGATGCTCTGCGAGCTCCGACACTTTGATGCGTTCCTGTTCCCACGTGTCACGATCGCGCACTGTAACGGCTTCGTCTTCGAGTGACTGATGATCGACTGTGACGCACAGCGGCGTGCCGATCTCATCCTGCCGCGCGTAGAGCTTCCCGATGCCGCCGGTGTCGTCATAAACGGCGCGCAACGTCGGTTGCAGCGAACGCTTGATCGCCTTTGCCATGCCGACGATCTCCGGCTTGTTCTTCGCCAGCGGCAGAATCGCCGCTTTGATCGGCGCGAGTTGTGGCGCGAGCTTCAGAATCACTCGCGTCTCGCCTTTGTCGTTGGTCCTTTCGGAGTACGCATCCATCAACACTGCGAGCACCGTGCGATTGACGCCAGCCGCCGGTTCAATGACGTGCGGATAAAACCGAGTCTTCGTCGGCTCGTCGAAATACGAAAGATCTTCCGTCGAATCCGGATTGAGCCGTTTCCCTTCTTCGTCCACCGGCTTACTCGAATGCGAAAGCAAATCGAAGTCGGTGCGATACGCGATCCCCATCAACTCTTCCCACTGCCTCTCCTCTTCAGCACGCTCGGGAAAGTAGCGGTACATGATGTCGACGGTACGTTTGGAGTAATGCGCCCGTTCTTCCGCCGGCACTTCGTGAAGCTTCAGGTTGCGGCCGTCGATGCCGAGTCCTTTGAACCATTCGACGTAAAGCTCGGTCCATTCGTCGACAAGCTTCCCGTGCTCCGCATCGGGCCTGACGAAGTACTCCAGCTCCATTTGCTCAAACTCGCGCGTGCGAAGAATGAAATTTCCCGGCGTGATTTCGTTGCGAAACGATTTGCCAACCTGCGCGATGCCAAACGGAATCTTCCGGCGCATCGTGGTTTGCACGTTCAGAAAATTGATGAAGATGCCCTGCGCGGTCTCGGGACGCAGGTACGCGAGCGCTGCCGGATCGTCGTCAGCCGACGCGGCGCCGAGCGTGGTGCGAAACATCATGTTGAAGTAACGCTCGTCGGTGAGGTTCGTCGACCCGCAGTTAGAACACTTGACAAGGCCCGCGCGGAGGCGTTCATTGGCCTCGCCTGCCGCCAATGCGTGACCGTCCTCGGGAAAATATCCCTCGAGTTTGTCCGCGCGCATTCGAAACTTGCATTCGCGACAATCGACTAGCGGATCATGAAACGTCGCTTCATGGCCCGAATACTTCCACACGAGCCGGTTCAGAATGATCGACGAGTCGACGCCTTCGATGTCGTCGCGCTCATAAACGAGCCAGCGCCACCACGATTGCTTCACGTTGTTGCAGAGCTCGACGCCTAGCGGGCCATAGTCCCAGGCGCTGCCGAGGCCCCCGTAAACTTCCGAGGACGGGAACACAAAACCTCGCCGCTTGGCGAGGGAAACGATGGTGTCGATGTTTGGAGCAGGCACGAGTGCATAGTAGAAGACAGTGAGGCAAAAGACAAAACCACGGATTACACGAACATTTGCGTGTAACCCGTGGTATCTGTGTATTCCGTGTTAGCGGCGTGTGCGAGGTTTGACTTCGCTTGCCTGGACCGTCGGAGTGGCGCGCGGAGCAGCCGCGCCGGCCGGGACGATCCAAAGCTCAACGTTGTCTTCTTCGCGGAACCCGCCGTTGACGATCACCAGGCGCGAACCATCGATGCCGCGCTGCTCGACCATGTAATCACGAGCGCGCTTCATCAAAAGCTCAACCTGCGCGAGCGGGCTGTAGCGTCCGCCGTACGCGATGATGTAGGCCTTCGTCGACGGCTCGTTTTGCAACTCGACTGCGAGATTATCGAGTCGCGCCTTTTGATCGTCGAACGTGCAGTTGTCGCACTCGTCAAACTCGCGCGCCACGATCACTTTTCGCTCCGGCGCGGTCACGACCGCAACACTCTGCGCACTCTGACGGCACGTCGGGTCGGTCGATCCTACAGCCGTCACGACCAGCGTCACGATTACGCGCCGGCCGCCAAGTCCACTCGAGTCGACCATGATCGTCGGCGTGCCTGCGCCGCTGATCACTTTCGCAGCGGTCGGGTTTACCGTCCACGCGTATTTCAAACCTTCAGGACCGCCGTAGGTAACGTCCGCGGCGAACGTGATGATCTCGCCTTCGTTCACCGTCTGCGGCGCCGAAACATTCACCGGGTACGGACACGGCGACTTCGGCAGCGGCGGCAGTGGACGATAGTTCACCACCACGCACTTGACGCGACCCGCGGGCACTTCGATCTCGCGCGTCCAAAGTTTTCCGTTCGGCAACGTGACCGAAACATTGTGAATACCGGGGTTGAGATCGAACGAACGATACTCAGTCAAGGTTTCACCGCGAACCTGGCCGTCGATGGTGAGCAGCAGGCCGCCCGGGTTAGTAAGAATCTTGATGGTCCCGTACTTCGCTTTCTTTGGCTTCGCGGAAACCTCGCTCGTGGACATCAGCACGAAGAACGCCGCCAGGAACAGAAATGCCAACTTGAAATTGCGACCGGAGAAGAACCTGGAATTCATCATTACAACTGTTCCTCCTCCATCTTCTGATTTTGACTGGCAAGCTTTGCTTTCCTGTAGCGATGTCGCAAACCGGCGCCAGCAG
>DASTOZ010000259.1:0-4472 GCA_035762365.1 Pyrinomonadaceae bacterium
CGACCGGTGAACGGCGCAACGGAGCGTGGACTGCTTTATCGGCAGTGGGTTGAACGAAACCGCGAGTACGTTGCGAAGGCGAGTAATGGACGCCTCGGCTACGCTCACATGTTCGACATGAGCTCCGCATCGCTATCGCAGTTGTACGTCGATCTCGACGCCGAGAACTACGGCAAGGAAGGCGTGGTCATCGACGTTCGCAATAATAGCGGCGGTTTCGTGAACGTCTACGCGATCGACGTGCTGGCGCGGCGCGGCTATCTCACGATGTCGTTACGCGGACTGAGCGGGACGCCCGCGCGGACGGTGCTGGGCCAACGAGCGCTGCATCGTCCGACCATCCTCGTCACCAATCAACATTCATTGTCTGACGCCGAAGATTTTACTGAAGGTTATCGGACGTTGCGGCTCGGGCAGGTGGTCGGCGAGCCGACTGCCGGATGGATCATCTACACCTGGAACCAGCCGTTGCTCGACGGCACTGGATTTCGCCTGCCGCGTATGAAGATCATCGGCAACGATGGCCAGGTGATGGAACGCAACCCGCGCCCCGTGGACATCGAAGTGACGCGCCCGATCGGCGAAACCCTGTCTCCGAAAGACTCACAACTGGACGTCGCCGTTCGCGAGTTGCTGAAACAACTCGGCGCGTCGCGTTCGACATCGCCACGGTAGCAGCGCAGCGAGCAGCCCTCAGCCGGTTTTAATGGCCTCTTTGCAGCACGTGCCGGGTATTGAACAGAGTCTGTCGAATCTCTGGGTTCGTATCAGCCTCCGCCATTCGCAGACTCGGCGCAGATGGATCCTTAAAACAGCTCGAACTTGATCGTCAGGTACTTCCTCGGGTTCTGGCGGAAGTCGTAGAGCATCTTCACGCCTTCCGAGGAGAGTTGGTTGACGTTGGAGTAGAGCGCGTCGTCGTTGAGAAGTTTGCCGACGGTGCCTTCGCCTCGCTGGGCCGCCGCGACGAGGTTGTCGATGCGTTCGGCGGTGGTGTTGAAGCGTGCGATGGCGGCGCGGGCGTCGTTGTAGATCTGCTCGTCGCGGATGAGCTTGCCAAGCGTGCCGCGGCCCGCGTTGACCTCTGCGACCATGAGGTTGATCTGGTCCACTGACTTATCAAGTCGATCGACGGTGCGATTGATGCGATTGTAGAGTTCGTCGTCGTTAATGAACTTGCCGGCGGTGCCCCGACCCGCGCGAATGTCTTCGGCGATCCCGCGAAGTTGAACAGCGATCTCGTTGGCGTTGTTGTAGAGCGCGGGATCGTTGATGAACCTGCCCGCGGAACCGTTACCGGAACGCACCTGCCGCATGACGTCTTCAGTCTCGCGGATGGTGGCGTTGAGATTGTTGTAGAGCGCTTCATCGCTGAACAGACGCCCGACAGTGCCTTTTCCATCTCTGACGTCCTTAACGATAAGCTGTATCTCGTCTGAAAGTTTGCTGAGTCGTTGAGCAAGCTCGGTGCCGGAAGTGGCGAAGTCATTGACGGTGTTTGACGACGAAGACGGCAACACTGCGCCGTCCTGAATCGGTTGGCCCATGGACGAGCCGGGCGTGATGTTGATGAGCATTTCGTTTCCGAGCAGGCTGGGCGAACCTTGTTGCGCCTGCGAATCGGTGCGAATGCGATCGCTCGCCGGTTTGCCGTCAATGTTGGCGTCGATGACCATCTGCGCTTCGACACGCGGCGCAGTCGTATCAGTCGAAGGCTCCAACAACACGATTCGCTCCACCTTGCCGACGCGCACCCCCGCGAGACGCACCTCGGATCCCTCGCGCAGACCATTCGCGTCCGCGAAGCGCGCTTTCAAGTGCAGCTTTCGGCTGAACGGATTGATGTCGCCCGACGCGTTCAGCACGAGAAAGATCAGGACAGCGATCGCGATCAGCACGAAAATGCCGACGCGCAGTTGACTCAGACTTACGTTCTTCTTTGATGGAGGCATCGATTCGTTGTCCCTTCCTTAAAGTGCCGGTGCGATTAATGGCCGCGGAGAAATCTCTGGATGTACGGATCTTCCGCGCGGCGTAAAGCTTCGTCTGTGCCGCTAAAGATTACCTTTCCAGTGCGCATCATCATCACTTTACTGTTGATGAGGCAGAGGCGTTCGCCTTCACGTTCGAAAACCACTTTACCGTCGTCGTCGACCACTGCGTACTCGGAACAGATGTAATGCAGGTTGTTCATCTCGTGCGTTACGAAGATCGACGAGACGTCTTCGAGGTCTCGCAGTTTCATCGCGAGCTCGCAGATCGTGCGCGCTGTCGGTGGATCGAGACCCGCGGTCGGCTCGTCGAACAGAACAATTTTCGGGTCGCCGATCAACGCGCGGGCGATGCCGACGCGCCGTCGCATACCGCCTGAGAGTTCGATCGGCATCTTGTCGATCGCGTCTTCGAGATTGACGAACCGCAACATGCGACGGACTTCAGGTTCCACTTCGTCTTCCGGCACGCCTTGCTCGTGCAGGCGATACGCGACGTTGTCGTACACCGACAGCGAATCGAATAGCGCGCCTTCCTGAAAGACCATGCCGATCTTCTTGCGCACGCGCATCATCTGTTCTTCGTTGTAGTTGGTGACGTCTTCGCCGTCGACGAGGATCTGGCCCGAATCGGGTTTCAGCAGTCCCAGGACCAGCTTGATGATCGTCGACTTGCCGCCGCCCGAGCCGCCAAGAATGATCTTGGTCTCGCCTTTCATGACTTTGAAGCTGAGATTATCGAGGATTACGCGTTCGTCGAATGCGAGCACGACGTCGCGAAACTCGATCGCCGGAATTGCCCGATCGCGATCGTCAACTTCGTGAAAGGTCGATTCCACTGCGTGTTCGCTGACAGTGGGTGAAGTGGTGTGTATTTCAGTTGTTGCCATTTCTGAGCAGCCAGGGTTTTCAGGTTGTGCCTAGAATAACCTGAAGCGCTTTAGCGAGGAAGTAGTCGGCGATAATCACCACGATCGAAGCCATAACTACTGCCCGCGTGGTGGAACGGCCGACGCCGACAGTTCCGCCCTCGGTGCTGAGTCCCTGCCGACACGCGATGGTGCCAATAATCAGCGAAAAAACGAGTGGTTTTACGACGCCGCCAATCAGGTCGTCCGTCGTGATGCCGTCGCGCACGGCGGAGATGAATACGCTCGACGACACGGAATAAAGGGCAACGGCCGTCACCCAGCCGCCGAAGATTCCCAGCACGTCCGCGAGCACCGTCAGCAGCGGCAGGCTTACGAGTAACGCGAAAACACGCGGCCAGACGAGCTTGCGGATCGGGTCGGTGCCGAGCGCGCGCATAGCGTCGATCTGTTGCGACACGACCATCGAACCGAGTTCAGCCGAGATGGCGGAGCCGACGCGTCCGGTGACCATCAGCGCGCACAGTACTGGTCCCAACTCGCGCACCAGCGAGACTGCGACGAGATAGCCCGTTTGTGATTGCGCTCCGTAGGCTTTGAGCGTGGGAAACGTCTGCACAGTCAATACGCCACCCGTGAAGAAACCAGTCAGAATGATGATCGTTAAGGATCCGACGCCAATGGCGTCCATCTGATCGATGGTTTCCTGGATGTAACGGGGCCGCTTGAAAACACCGCGAAAGGCGCGCGCGGCCAGCAGCGTTGTCTCCTGCAGCTCAAGCAGCGAGCGCGTTGCGAAGTTCATTTGGAGAGCGATGTAGCCAGTCTATTAAAAGAGCGGCCTATCATGCGCAAATTGTAGGTGAGGCGTCAAGGTACTAACACTGACGGGTCTCGGTTTGCATCAGCGATTAAGGGCGACGGGGGGTGGGGCGGAAGGAGTCGGCATTCGGGCGGCGCGGGTTGTTGGGATTGTTTTGGCGCTGTGGGGCCATCACGTCGCGGAGTTGGAGTCTCAAACGGCGCAGCGTGGCGAGTTGTTCGGGGTACAGCAAGCGCCTGACGCGCAATTCCATGTGGGCCCGCATGCGCGTTTGCGCGGCCTGGGCGGCGGCGACTTCGTTGATTCGCTGTTCGACCAGGTTTTCGTCCAGTGGCTCAGCGTCAAGCGCGCGGTCGAGCGCCTGGTTGGCCTCGCGCAAACTGCGGTTTGTATTTTGACGCTCTTGTTGCGTCTCGGCCATCAGCCGCCGGATTTGCTGACGCTGCTCGGGTGTGAGGTTCAGTTGCTGGATCGGGTCCGCCGGCGGTGGCGGAGGCGGCATCGTTTGGTCCTGGGCCGCGGCCGAGATCGCCAACCCGAGCACTAACAAAAGAGCGAATGCGAATGTTCTGAACGTCATCGTTTCTCCTCGTTATTGATGCGATCACCCAGCAGGTCGAGATCGTCGTCGGTCGGAAGCAGTCTGAGATCGGCCGCAAGTTGCTCACGTTCGGCACGTGACAGGGGACGGCGGTTTCGGGCGGTCTGTTTAGCGGGGCGTTTCGGTCGCTGCTCTGGCGGCTGTGGGTTCACCGCCGCTAACGGTTCCGGCGTCTCATCGACGACAGG
>DASTOZ010000260.1:0-2832 GCA_035762365.1 Pyrinomonadaceae bacterium
CCTGCGAAAGGTCCATGCGGCACTCGCGGACGGCGGACGCGCCGTGACGCTCGAGTTCGTGCCGAATGAAGATCGTGTGACGCCGCCGGACGCTGCAGGTTTCAGCATGATGATGCTGATCTCGACCCCTTCCGGAGACGCCTACACGTTTCCTGAGCTCGAACGCATGGCTGCAAACGCCGGCTTCTCGCGCAGCACCGTGCACCCGCTGCCGCCAACGTTCCAGACGGCCGTCATCTCGGAGAAATGATCGTGCTGCGCTACTGCGTGTTGCTCCTTTTATCTGTGGCCGCGCTCTGGCCGTCCACGCAGCAACAAACGGCGCCTCCAGAAACTGCGTATGTACTCAAACCCGCGCACGTGTTCGATGGCGAGACGGCCCAGCTTCACAACGACTGGGCCGTACTCGTTCGTGGGCAGAAGATCGTCGCTGTTGGTCCACTGCTGAACATCGCCGCTCCGACAGCCGGCGTTAAGGTGATCGAACTTCCGGGTCTGACTCTGATGCCGGGGTTGATCGAAGCGCACTCGCACGTGCTGCTCCATCCGTACAGCGAAACGGTTTGGAACGATCAGGTCGCGAAGGAATCGTTGAGCCTGCGCGTCGCGCGCGCAACGAACCACCTGCGCAACACGCTTCTGGCCGGGTTCACGACAATTCGCGATCTCGGGACCGAAGGTGCTGGTTATGCGGATGTGGGTCTGAAACAGGCCATCGAGCAGGGAATCATTCCTGGTCCGCGGATGATCGTCACGACTCGTGCGATCGTCGCCACTGGAAGTTATGGGCCGAAGGGCTACGCGTCCGAGTGGCACGTGCCGCAGGGCGCGGAGGAAGCTGACGGCGTCGACAGTCTCACGCGCGTCGTGCGCGATCAGATCGGGCATGGCGCTGATTGGATCAAGATCTACGCCGATTATCGTTGGGGTACGCAGGGTGCCGCGCCGACGTTTTCACTCGACGAGATCAAGTTGATTGTTGAGACCGCGAAGAGCGCAAATGTTCCCGTTGCCGCTCACTCGACTACGGCTGAAGGGATGCGTCGCGCGACGTTGGCAGGTGTTGAGACGATCGAACATGGCGACGGCGGAACGGCGGAGGTGTTCCGCTTGATGAAGGAGCACGGGGTCGCGTTTTGTCCGACGCTCTCGACTGCCACTGTCGCTAATCTCGGTAATAAGGAACGGAAACGCGAGATGTTCAAGATTGCGCTCGCCAGTGGTGTCACGATCGCCAGTGGCAGTGACGTTGGTGTTTTCGCGCACGGCGACAATGCGAAAGAGATCGAGGCGATGGTCGAGTTCGGGATGCCGCTGATCGATGCGTTGCGTTCCGCGACGTCAGTCAATGCTCGGGTCTTGCACATGGCGGACAAGATCGGCGCGGTCAAACCTCAGTTGTTCGCCGATTTGATTGCTGTCGAAGGCGATCCAACACGGGATGTCAGCGCGTTGCGGCGAGTGAAGTTTGTGATGAAGAACGGGATTGTCTACAAACAGTAGTTTTTAATGCTGACGTAGCATATGCGTGACGCACATGGAAAAGACGAATCTCAGAATCGCTCTTTTCTAATGGAACGTTCTTACTTCGACACGAGTCGTTTCACCGTCAGCAACAATTCTTCAGTGCGAAACGGCTTGCTGACGAAGTCACTAAAACCGGATTGCAACGCACGAGCGCGATCGCGATCGGTGTGGGCCGTGACCGCCACACACGGAATGTGCGCCGTCGACGAGTCGGCCTTGAGTTCTCGAAAGACTTCCCAGCCGTCGAGTCCGGGCATCGAGAGGTCGACCATGATCAGATCCGGCGGGTTCTGACGCGCCAGGTCCAAACACTCCCAACCGTTCTTTGCTTCACGGACCTGATGGTTTGCGCCGCAGAGCAGCAGCCGCAAGAGCTCGCGATTGTCGTCATAATCCTCGGCTATGAGAATCGTGGCCATTTGAAGTGGGTGTAACCTCGACCGGTGTTCTAAAGAAGGGCATGCAGAGGATATCAAACGCAGCCTAATACCTAAAGGCCGGACTTTTTCGGAGACGATATCAAGACACACCGTATGGCTCGACTAATCTTCACGCTGCTTCTACTGCTAATCGCCGTCTCAAACGTCCCGTCGCGGACCATTTCGCAACCGTCCTGGAAGCTTGTCTGGTCTGACGAATTCAACTCCGACGGTCTGCCGGATGCGGCGAAGTGGGGTTACGACGTTGGCAGTCACGGTTGGGGCAACAAGGAGCTGCAAAACTACACGGACCGCCGCAAAGAAAACGCGCGGGTTGAGAATGGCGTGTTAATTATCGAAGCGCGGCGCGACGGCAACGAATCGCAGCCGTATAGCTCAGCGCGGCTCGTTACGAAGAATAAAGGCGACTGGACCTATGGCCGTTTCGAGATTCGCGCGAAGCTGCCGTCAGGTCGCGGAACCTGGCCAGCGATCTGGATGTTGCCGACGCAGCGCAGCTACGGCGCGAGTTACTGGCCCGATAACGGCGAGATCGACATCATGGAGCACGTCGGCTACGACCCCGATGTGATCCACGGCTCGGCGCACACCAAGGCTTATCACCATTCAATCAACACGCAGAAGTCGGGAAAAATCAAAGTAGACTCAGCGCGCAGCGGGTTCAACGTCTATGCCGTCGAGTGGACGCCCGAGGAGATCCGCTGGTACGTCAACGACCGGCCTTACTTCAAATTCAGTAACGAGCGACTCTCCAGCCCTGCCGCGGATTACAAACAATGGCCGTTCGACAAGCCTTTTCACCTGCTTTTGAACCTTGCGGTCGGAGGTAATTGGGGCGGCGCGCAGGGTGTTGACGAGTCAATCT
>DASTOZ010000261.1:0-4142 GCA_035762365.1 Pyrinomonadaceae bacterium
CGGAATGGGCCGCTTCAAAGAGTTCTATTTCGCGAGCGACGGGCAGATAGTAGGGCTCGGTCGAGACTCGGTAGTCCTGGATTGCGCTTTCAGCCATTTGTTTGGCATCTTAACATTGCCGATTGGCAATTGCCGATTGCCGATTGAAAAGGCAAGGGAGATCACACGAGCAATTGAGAGATAAATCGGCAACTGGCAATTGGAAATTGGCAATGAAAATAGCGGTAGCAATGAGTGGCGGCGTGGATTCTTCGGCCGCCGCGGCGATCTTGAAGGAACAGGGACACGAGCTCGTCGGTTTCACGATGCAGTTGTGGGACCAGCGGCGCGGCATCAACGTCGACGAAAACGGCGATCCGCTGCCCTCGCGTTGCTGTTCATTGGACGACGTGTACGACGCACGTCGCGTGGCCGAAGAGCTTGATTTTCCGTTTTATGTTTTGAATTTGGAGCGAGATTTCGAGCGCGATGTCGTCGCGCCGTTCGTGACGAGCTATCTCAGCGGCGAGACGCCGATTCCGTGCGTTGGTTGCAACAGCCGGTTGAAGTTTGCGTCGCTGGATCGATTGGCAGCGAGTTTGGGATGCGAGAAGGTTGCGACGGGGCATTACGCGCGCGTCGAGTTCGATCCGGAGTCGAATCGTTACAAGTTGCTGCGTGGACGGCATCTCGAAAAAGACCAGTCGTACTTTCTTTGGGAACTGACGCAGGCGCAGTTGTCGCGTGCGATGTTTCCGCTCGGCGAGATGTCGAAACCGGAGGCGCGCGATGCTGCACGGCAGCATCATCTCGTCGGTGTCGCGGAGAAGAAGGAGTCGCAGGAGATCTGTTTCGTGCCTGACGGCGACTACGCTGGTTTCATCGACCGGTATCTCGAAGCGGAGAATGCGAGCGATCGTCTGCCGGGTGCGGGTGAGATCGTAGATGCCAAAGGCCGTGTAATTGGAAGCCACGAGGGTATACATCGTTACACCGTTGGACAGCGACGCGGGATCGGTATCGCGGATGAGCGTCCGCTTTATGTGCTTTCGATCGATGCGGATCAAAATCGAGTGACGGTTGGATCGTCGGAAGAGCTGTTGACGAGCGAGTTCACGGCTGCCGGAGTCAATTGGATCGCTTACGACGATCCGCAGGATCCGGTGCACGCGGATGTTCGCGTTCGCTATCGTCACCTCGCAGCCCGCGCCGTAATTAAACCGCTTCCGAACAACCGCGCCCGCGTCGTTTTCGACGAGCCGCAACGCGCAATCACACCGGGGCAGGCGACTGTTTTTTACCGCGGCGACGAAGTGCTCGGCGGCGGCTGGATTGTGAGGAGCTAGACTGCGTGTCTCACGCTTGCGCAACGCCGGTGAAAAAGACAATTCCGAATCGGCATCCAAACCTTTTGCGACTGCCTCGCGTACTCACAATTGACGAAAACCCCCTTAATCTGAGGACTTAATCATGGCAATGTCAGGAACACGTAAAGCAGTTTTGATTATCATCGGCATCTTCGGGGTGCTGATCTGTGTTGGGCTCGCGGGCGTCCTTGCGATCTGGCTCGCCTTTCGCACCCCCGAGCCAACCATCCGCGACAACAGCGTGCTGGTACTGCGCGTCGCCGGATCATTGCCGGATTACACTCCCGACGATCCATTCAAGAAATTCTTCGGCGGGCCCGACCAATCACTCACCGGCCTCGTAATGCAGTTCAAAAAAGCGAAGGTCGACAAACGAATTAAAGCCGTGCTGATCGACGTCAACATGTCAGGCGTGGGTTGGGGCAAAGCGGAAGAGATTCGCGACGCGATCACCGACTTTCGTTCGTCGGGCAAACAGGTCTACGCCTACGTCGAATTTGGTTTGAACAAGGAGTACTACATCGCCACGGCCGCCGACAAGATCATCGTGCCGCCGCCTGGTGAGTTGTTCATAAATGGCCTGGCCGCCGACGTGATGTTCTTCCGCGGCTCGCTCGACAAGCTCGGCATCTATCCCGACATCTATCAGATCGGCAAGTACAAAAGCGCAGGCGACATGTTCACGCAGAAGCAGATGACTGACGCGCATCGCCAGTACGTCAACGAGCTGCTCGACGATCTTTTCGGGCGCTACAAAAACGCGATCGCGCAAGCGCGACACAAGACTCCCGAAGAGGTAAATGCATTGATCGACAACGCGCCGTACAACGCGCAGCAAGCGAAGGACGCGGGGTTGATCGATGAGGCGATGTACCGCGATGAAGTCGAAACGATGCTCAAGAAGCAGTTGGGGCAGAAAGAGTCGGATCCGCTGGTCGCCGTGCGAAGCAACGAGTATCGCGATGTGTCGCCGGAGTCGCTTGGTCTCAACAAGGGCGAGCGCATTGCGGTGATCTACGCTACCGGTGAGATTGGTTCGGGCAGTTCGCAAAACAGCCCGAACGGCGATCAGTCGATTGGCTCCGATACGCTGGCGAAGGCTTTGAACGATGCGGCCGCAGACAAGACGATCAAAGCGATCGTGTTGCGCGTCGATAGTCCGGGCGGTTCTGGATTGGCGTCGGACATTATCTGGCGCGCGGTTGAAACGGCGAACCAGAAGAAGCCGGTTGTAGTTTCGATGAGCGACGTCGCGGCGTCGGGCGGTTACTACATTTCGGCGAGTGCGGCGAAGATCATTGCGCAGCCGTCGACGATTACGGGTTCGATTGGCGTCGTCGCTGGCAAGCCGGTGATGCGCGGTTTTTACGATTGGCTTGGAATTTCGAACGAGTACGTGTTGCGTGGGAAGACGGCGGGGATGTTTCGCGAGACGGAGAAGTTTTCAGACGAAGAGCGCGCGAAGTTTGAAGACTGGATCAAGACGACTTACTACCGCGATTTCGTGCCGAAGGTGGCGAAGGGACGGGGTAAGGACACCGGATATATCGACTCGGTTGGACAGGGCCGCGTTTGGACCGGCGCGCAAGCGAAGGACAAGGGACTTGTCGACGAGTTCGGCGGATTGGATCGCGCGATCGACGTTGCGAAACAGCTTGCAAAGATTCCGGCGGACAAGGGTGTCGAGCGCGTGATCCTGCCGTATCCGACGACGTTCTTGCAGCAACTGTTGAGCGGCGGCGGCGAGAATTCGAACACCGAGATCGAACAGCAGCGCGCGATGGTTGCGGCACTGCCGGAAGACGCGCGCCGGGCGTTTCGCTACATGCAACTGATGGATCGAATGCGCAACGGCGAAACGATGTTCGTGATGCCGTTCGATCTGCGGGTTAAGTAGCAGGTGGTCTTGGGTTTTTGGGCTTGGGCCTTAGTGCTTTATGTTAACCAAGACCCAAGACCAAAGACCAAAGACCCAAGACCAAAGACCAAAGACCCAAGACCCAAGACTAAGACGAAATCTTTTCGAGGCCGCCCATGTAGGGCCTGAGAGCTTCGGGAACGATCACGGAGCCGTCTTCCTGCTGGTAGTTCTCGAGTATCGCGACCCACGTTCTTCCAACTGCGAGGCCCGATCCGTTCAGCGTGTGAACAAACTCCGGCTTCGCGCCACCCGCGCGACGGAAGCGGATCTGCGCGCGCCGCGCCTGAAACGCCTCGTAATTCGAACACGAAGAGATCTCGCGAAACGCATTCTGCGAAGGCAGCCAGACTTCGAGATCGTAAGTCTTGGCCGCGCCGAATCCGAGATCCGCGGTTGAAAGTGTAACGACACGATAATGCAGCCCGAGTTTTTGCAGGATCGTCTCGGCATCGTGCGTCAGCGATTCGAGCTCGTCATAAGAGTTTTCCGGCAACGCGTATTTCACCAGTTCGACTTTCTCAAACTGGTGCAACCTGATCAGCCCACGCGTGTCGCGGCCGTAGCTGCCGGCTTCGGAACGAAAACAAGGCGTGTATGCCGCCCACTTCATCGGGAGTTGTGACGCGTCGAGAATCTCTTCGCGGTGATAGTTTGTGACCGGCACTTCGGCCGTTGGAATCAGGTACAACTCGCGATCGTCGCGAAGCTTGAAAAGGTCTGCTTCAAACTTCGGTAGTTGCGCTGTGCCGAACAGTGCGTTGCTGTTGACGATGAACGGCGGGACGGTTTCGAGGTAACCGTGTTCGCGTGTTTGCACGTCGAGCATGAAGTCGATCAGCGCGCGTTCGAGACGCGCGCCCGCGCCGTTGAGAATC
>DASTOZ010000262.1:0-2987 GCA_035762365.1 Pyrinomonadaceae bacterium
AAAAAACGGACCCAGACTATTGCTTACGCCTGGAAACCCGATACCTGGTATCGCATGAAACTCCAGGTGGAAAACCTGCCGGACGGCAAAACGCGCGCGCGCGGCAAGGTGTGGCCGGTTGGTGAAACCGAACCCGCCGCATGGATGATCGAACGCGTCGACCCGATCCCAAATCGCCAGGGTGCTCCCGGAATCTTCGGCAACGGTCTGGCTGAACTCTACTTCGACAACGTAAAGGTGTATGCGAACAAATGAGAGTTAAATACCTGTTCCTGCTAATCGCCATTCTTTGCGCCGGCAGTTACTTTCTGGCGCCCATAACTTCCGCTTCGGATCCGGGATCGGGCGATTGGCCCATGTGGGGCGGCACTCCGGATCGCAACATGGTCTCCAGCATGAAAGGCCTGCCGACCACCTGGGACGTCAAGACGAAGAAGAACGTGAAGTGGGTCGCCACACTCGGTTCGCAAACTTACGGCAACGCTGTGGTAGCAGGCGGCATGATCTTCGTCGGCACGAACAATGAGGGCTTGCGCGACCCGAAAGTCACGGGTGACAAGGGTGTTTTGATGGCATTTCGCGAATCTGACGGCGCGTTCATGTGGCAGATGGTCCATGACAAGCTCGCCGCCGGACGCGTCAACGACTGGCCCTACCAGGGTGTCGCTTCTTCGCCGTTTGTCGAAGGCGATCGCGTTTACTACGTCTCTAATCGCGCCGAGCTCATGTGTCTCGACGTGCAGGGTTTTCGCGACAAGGAGAACGATGGTCCGGTCACGGACGAAAAGCTGAAGGGCGAGTCGGACGCCGACGTCGTTTGGAAGTTTGACATGATCGAGGAAGTCGGTTCGCTGCCGCACAACCTGGCGAACTCGTCTCCGGTTTCGTACGGCGATCTGATCTTCGTCAGCACGTCAAACGGCCAGGACGAGAGTCACGTAAACATCCCATCGCCTAAAGCGCCGGCGATCATCGCCGTCAACAAGAAGACCGGAAAACTGGCGTGGGAAGACAACTCGGTGTTCGATCGCATCCTGCACGGGCAGTGGTCTTCACCGACAGTGGGAACGATCGGCGGCGTGGTCCAGGTGGTTCACGGCCAGGGAGACGGTTGGATTCGCGGGTACGAAGCAGCGACCGGCAAGAAGCTTTGGGAGTTTGACACCAACCCGAAAGACTCAGTGTGGCCCAAGACGCGCAACGAGCTGATCAGCACGCCAGTTATCTACGAGGATCGCGTGTACATCTCCAACGGGCAGGATCCGGAGCACGGCGAAGGCGTCGGTCATATGTACTGCATCGACGCAACCAAACGCGGCGACATTACGACCACCGGCGTGGTGTGGCATTTCGACAAGATTCGCCGCTCAATCTCGACGCCCGCGATCAAGGATGGAATTCTCTATCAGGCGGACTTCAGCGGCTTCCTCCACGCGCTCGATGCGAAGACAGGCCAGGTTTACTGGACGCACGATCTTTTCGCCGCGGTTTGGGGATCGCCCATGCTGATCGACGGCAAGATCTATCTTGGCGACGAGGACGGCGACGTGGTGATCATGCAGGAAGGAAAGGTGAAGAAGGTCCTGGGCGAGATCAATATGGGCAGCTCGGTCTATTCGACGCCAGTGCCCGCCAATGGAGTGCTGTACATCTCGAACCGCAACGAGCTCTACGCGCTCCAGGACGGTATTCCAGCGAAACCGGCAACTTCATCGGCGCGCAACTAGAGCCACCAGAGGCACAAAAGACACAAAAAGAGATCGGCTGGTTCTGATAACTTTCTGTCGTTTGGTTTGTGCCTTTTTGTGATCCCCTTTTGTGCTTTTTTGTGATGCAACCGTTCGACTTTCAACCTCGTACTCGGATGATTTTCGGCGCCGGAACCATCGGCCGCCTGGGAGACGTAGCGCGGGACCTGGGGTTCCGGCGCGTGTTGCTTGTGGCGGACCATGGCATGGTCGCGTCGGGGCATGTCGACGAAGCTGTCGAGCCGCTTCGCGCCGCCGGAATTGAAGTCGTTCGTTTTCACGACTTCGAAGTCAACCCGGACACGCGCATGATCGACGCAGGCACCGCGTTCGCCGCGCAGGAGAAGATCGATTCGATTATCGGACTCGGCGGCGGCAGTTCGATGGACTGCGCCAAGGGCATCAATTTCATTCTCACGAACGGCGGCCGCATGCCTGACTATCGCGGTTACGGCAAAGCAACAAAACCGATGCTGCCGATGATCGCGATTCCAACCACAGCGGGCACCGGCAGCGAAGCGCAGAGTTATGCGCTGATTTCGACGACAGACAGTCACATCAAAATGGCTTGCGGCGATCCGAAGGCCGCGTTTCGCATAGCGATACTCGATCCCGCACTCACCGTTTCGCAACCGCGCAGCATCACGGCAACGTCAGGTTTCGACGCAATCGCACACGCGGTCGAAACCTACGTCACGACCAAACGCAATCCGATCTCGGAGATCTTCTCGCGCGAAGCCTGGCGACTGCTCGAGCCGAACTACGAGCGGGTGCTGGGTCAGCCAGACGATCTGGAAGCGCGCGGGGCTATGCAGTTGGGTGCGTTCTATGCGGGCATGGCGATCGAGAATTCGATGTTGGGCGCAACACACGCTTGCGCAAACCCGTTGACCGCACACTATGGAACCGCTCACGGGGCGGCGATTGCGATGCTGTTGCCGTCGGTTGTGCGTTGGAACGAACGCGCTGCGGGTCAGCGCTATGAATCGTTGTTCAGCGGAACTGAGGCACTAGCACGGCGACTCGAGCAGCTTGCCGAGGCCGGTGGACTGCGAGTTGGTTTGGGTGCGTCAGGCGTTTCAAAGAATGAGTTGCCTGCGCTCGCGGCCGAAGCGGCCGAACAATGGACCGGAACATTCAATCCGCGCCCCTTTGATCAGAAAGGTGCGATGGAGGTTTACGAGTGGGCTTATTGAAATATCGATTACTGGCGTCAGTCTTCCTGCTTTTATTCGTGTT
>DASTOZ010000263.1:0-13826 GCA_035762365.1 Pyrinomonadaceae bacterium
CCCGATTTGAATCTTTCGATTGAAAGATAGTCGATGCCGATCAATTTCGCGCCGTTATCGCGGAGCCACGTCGCTGCTCCCAGATCCAGATGAGTAAAATCAGTATGAAACACTCGCGGAAACTCGCTCCAAAACATGGAATTGCGCGTCTCGAAGAGCACGCGCTCGGTTCCCTCCGGCACGTGGCGACTGACGAACTCTTTGTCGATCACCATTACGTCGTCGGGCGCCACGACGACAAGTGCTTCTCCGATCAACGACTCAAACGGCAGGTTCTCGACCACCTCCCCATCCTTGATGAAATGCGCCGGAGCGTCGACGTGAGTGCCGCTATGTGCGCCGAAGTTCGCCACCGAAACATTCGCGCTATCGCCGTTCGCCAGGCTGCGCCAGTTCTCGATCTTGATTCCCGGGTCGCCGGGATAGGTCGGCAGATCGTTAGATAAAGGAACCGTTATGTCGTAATAGGTAGGCATAGCGCATAGTATACTCGCAGTGACTACAGAAACACCGATTAAACGAATGACGAACAACTCGCGGTCCCGCATAGCTGCTTCCACCTACTTAAACTCAGCGCCACTGATTTGGAGTTTCCTTCATGGAGCGAAACGCAGCACAGTCGATTTTATCGACGCCGTGCCCGCGCGTTGCGCGCAACTGCTGTCGCAAAACGAAGTCGATGCGGCGCTCGTGCCGGTAATTGAGTATCAACGGATTCCGGGCGGCGCGCTGGTGCCTGATGTGTGTGTCGGGTCGTTAAATGAAGTGCTGAGCGTCGTGCTCGTCTCGAAGAACACGCAGCTCGAAGACATCCGTACGGTGGCACTTGACGAGTCGTCACGCACATCGGCCACGCTCGTGAAGGTGATCTTCCGCGAGTTTCTGGAGCGCGAACCGGAGTGGACCACGCGTTCGCCAAACCTCGCCGAGATGCTCGACCGCAACGACGCCGCACTGATAATCGGTGACCCAGGCATGACATTCCCCCGAACAGGGCTGAAGGTTTGGGACATGGCGACTCTTTGGCGCAACTACACCGGCTTCGGATTCGTTTTCGCTATGTGGATGGTGCGGGAAGCCATTAAGGTGGATTTTGCTGGAGCACGGGATGAGGGAATGACACGGATCGAGGAAATAGTTGACGCTCACAAGGAAAAGATCCCGCAGATGGATTTATACAAGTACCTGACGGAGAACATCGTCTATCGCATCGACGATTCCATGCAGAGCGGGCTCGAACTGTATTTCGAACTGGCCCACAGACATGGCTTGATTGAACGAGTAAAGCCGTTACGGTACATTTAGAACGGCCCTATGAATCACGTTCAACAGATTCTCGATCGAGTGCTCGCCGGCGAACGCATGTCCGTTGAAGAATGCACGACGCTGCTCGAAGCGCACGACATCGCCCGCATGGGCGCCGCCGCCGATGAGATTCGCGCGCGACGCCATCCAGACAATATCGTCACCTACATCATCGATCGAAACATCAACTACACGAACGTCTGCAACGTAGTCTGCACCTTCTGCGCGTTCTATCGCCGGCCCGGCGCGCCCGACACCTACGTCCGCACGTTCGACGAAATCTGTCAGAAGATCGACGAGACGATCGCGCTCGGCGGTACAGGCGTGCTGATGCAGGGTGGTCTTCATCCCGACTTCGGCATCGAATGGTACGAAGACCTGCTGCGGAACCTCCGCGCGAAGTATCCCGGGTTCCAGTTGCACTGCTTTTCACCGCCCGAGATTCACAACCTGCATCTCATCTCCAAGCTCGATTACGAAACGATCATGGCGCGGTTGAAAGCGGCGGGACTTTACAGCCTTCCCGGCGGCGGTGCGGAGATTCTCGACGACGAAGTGCGCAAGCGCGTCTCGACTAAGTGCACGACTGATGAATGGCTCGACGTCATGCGCGCGGTCCATCGCGTCGGTCTGCGCTCGACGGCGACGATGATGTTCGGCATCGGCGATCGCATCGAGCACCGCGTGAGGCACTTGCAACGTATTCGGGATTTGCAGGACGAGACCGGCGGTTTCACCGCGTTCATCCCGTGGACTTTTCAACGTGAGAACACAGCACTCGGTCGCCGGATCAAAGACGAACCGACCGGCGTCGATTACCTGAAGATGCTCGCGGTCTCGCGACTCTTCCTCGACAACATCGAAAACTTTCAGTCGTCATGGTTGACGCAGGGACTGCGTCTCGGACAAGTCGCGCTGCGTTTCGGCGCGAACGACATGGGTTCGATCATGATTGAGGAAAACGTGGTGTCGGCAGCGGGCGCTCACAATCGCGCCGACGAACAGATGCTGCAATTCCTGATTCGTGAGGCGGGCTTTATTCCGCAGCAGCGAGATATTTTGTACCAGCACGTTCATCGCGCCGATCTGTGTACGACAGTGCCCTGAAGCACTCGCGCGCCAGCGCATTGAACTTCTCGGGATGTTCCTGTTCGGGCATCACCCGGCAGAAGTCGAACACTTCCAGCCGCGCACGCGGATTCAATTCCATCAACGCGATTGCTTTCGACACCGGCGTGCTGAGGTCCTGTTTACCCCACACCAGGACCATAGGTTGGACCAGCCGCGCAAACGCGGCGCTCATGTCGCAGTTCAGATAACCTGACATAAACGCGGCGATAGCATGTTGCGCTCCGGGCTGATGGCTCGTCGCGTAGAGATGCGCAACGAGTCGATCCGTGACGCGGCGATAGTCGTAAAAGAGCGTCCGGCGCGCGTAGTCGCGAATGCTTCGTTCGCTCGCCATCACGTTGTAAAACGACGTGCCCAGCACCGGAGATTGCAGTAAGCCATAAAACGCCGCGCCTGCCATGCCGGGTCGAGTGTTCATCGTGTCGTATCCGGCGGGCGCGTTGAGAATCATCGCGTTGATCAGTTCCGGATGTTCGTCGGCGACGCGCACGGCGTACGACGCGCCGAGCGAACTCGCGACGACGTTCGCGCGTCCACCCGCCACCTCGCGAATGAAATCAGAAATCAGTTCGACGTAAAGATCCGCTGAATACGGCGCGGCCGGTGGTTTGGCGGAGAAACCGAAACCGAGCAGATCGAACGCAAGGACGCGAAAGTCTTTCGCCAGCTCGTCGAAGTTCTTGCGCCACATGAAGCTCGACACGCCGGCGCCGATACCGTGGATGAAGATGATTGGGAGGCCGGGATTGTCGACGCGCTCGCGCGCATCGGCCTCCTTGTAGAAGATTTGACCGTGCTTCCAGGTGAAAAGTTTTGCTTCGCCGCCGAGTGCGCTGTCGTCAGGCTCAAGCGCGCGACGCTGAATCGACGCGTTGACGGCTGCGAGCGCGGCAACGCCCGCGCCGCCTGCAAGGACCGTTTTCCACCAATTGCCTAACTTGCCCATCGTTTATATGACGGCAAAGTCATACTGTTCCTGGTGAATCGTTTCGTCGCTGGTGATGTCGATTGGACCAAGATAGTCTTCGATCTCGATCATCACGTCACGTTCGCTCGACCGCAGCACTTTCGCCACTTCGGGATTGATGCGCAGCGTGACTTGCTTGTTGTCGCCGTCGCCGTTCAATCCTTTCGCGAGCCGTCGTGCTTCTTCGAGCAACTCGTAGCAGATCGTCTGCGGCGATTTGATCAGCCCCGCGCCCTGGCAATACTGGCACGGCGAGCACAGCGTTCGCTCGAGCGATTGCTTCACACGCTTGCGAGTCATGATCACGAGTCCGAAGTCGTTGAACGAAAGCACCTTCGTCGGCGACTTGTCGTTCCGCAGCGCTTCCTGCAACGCCTGCATCACCTTCTGGCGATTACGACGCTCTTCCATGTCGATCAAGTCGAGCACGATGATGCCGCCGAGATCGCGCAGTCGAATCTGGCGCACGATCTCGTCGACCGCCTCGAGGTTCGTACGCGTGATCGTGTCTTCCAACCGACCGCTGCCACGACCAACAAACTTCCCGGTGTTGACGTCGATGGCCACCAGCGCTTCCGTCTGGTTGATTACGAGATAGCCGCCTGACTTCAGCCACACACGCGGCTTGATCGCCTTGTCGATCTCCGCCTGGACGCCATACGCCTCGAGAATCGGCTGGTCTTTCGTGTACAGCTTCACGCGCCGAACCAGTCGCGGCTGAATGCGGTTCACAAACTCGACGATCGCCTGATACTCCTCTTCGGAATCCACGCGTATCGATTCAAAGTCGTCCGACAACTGATCGCGCAGCAGCCGTTGCACCAGATCGAGATCGCGGTGGACCAGCGCCGGTGCCTTCGACTTCTCGGCCGAGCTTCTGATGTCGAGCCACGTCCGGACCAGATACCTGGCGTCCTCACGCAAATCTTTCTCGTTGATGCCCACACCCGCGGTGCGCACGATGAAGCCGCCGGACGGCACGTCTTCTTCAGCGCGAAGCGTCTGAATCAGCTTCCGCAGGCGATGCCGTTCGCTGTCTGACTCGATCTTTCGCGAAACACCGACGTGCTCGACTGTCGGCATGTAGACCAGAAAACGTCCCGGCAGCGCGATGTGCGAAGTGATGCGCGCGCCTTTCTTGGCGATCGGCTCCTTCGCGATCTGGACCAGGATTTCCTGCCCCTCGCTCAACAGGTCTGTGATTGCGGGTTGATACCGCTCGCGCCGCGACTGGCCGCGATGTCCACGTTGATCTCGTCTTTGGTCGCGGTGTTCGCGTTGCTTTCGTTCAGGCTGGGGAGCGACGACCTCTTCCTGCGCTTCGATCACTGGCGTTTGCTCGACCTCGTCGTCCTGACCGTCCGCCGGTGAAGAATCCGCTTCGACTGGAGCAGCGCCGCCTTTGTTTTTGCTCGGGCGACGACGTCGGCGTCCACCGCGGCGGGTCGCAAACTCGCCTCGCGACGCAGTTTCGTTCAGACTGGCGGCAGAGTCAGCGTAGAGTTCGGGTTGCTGCTCGCCGTCCTCGACTTCCGCCGCTGCCGCGCGCTTCTTCGAAGGTTTCTTGCTCGATGCTTTCTTCTTCGCCGCGCTCTTGGTTGCAGTTGCCGGCTTGGCGCGTTTCTTGGTCGCAGGTTTTCGTGCTTTCTTACCAGCTTGCGGTTGCGCTTCGACTACTGGGCGCGACTCTTCTTCTTCGTCGCTGATCCGTTGGAAGCCACCGCTGCTGAACAGTTCGTTCGAAACGTCGTCGACGAAACTCGAGACGTGGGCCTCGCGCGGACGTTGCCCTTCGCGCACCATCGGCTCGCTGCCGGTGTCGCCGTCGTCGATGCGTTCGAATGATTCATTGCCAAAGCCGCTCGAAAGCAACGAGCCTACTTCCGCCGAGCTGAAGTCGTCGTCGATGTTGAACTCGACGGCATGAATCTGATCGAAGATGCGTTCCTGGAGCCGCGCGTCTTTGAACATCTCGCCGTTGACTGCTGCGGTCTCTTCTTCGTCGACGATGCGTTCGATTGATGGATCCGCGGCGACGAAAGGCGTGTCAGGCACGTCGAACTGCGGCGACGGCGGCGCTGAAGGGGCGCCGTCTTCGGTCCGTTCCCAACGGCCCCGACGACGGCCGCGACGGCTGCGACGGCGTGCGCCTTCTGTCCCATCGGGCGCTTCTTCCGGCGGTGCTGCCGTTTCGACTTCCTGCTCTTCGATCCGCTCCTGGGCTAGTTCGATCCGCTGCTCGCGCTCGGCGCGATTGACCGCGACCTCCTCAGCCGCTGCATGCTCGGGCTCCGGCGCGCCCTTCTTCGACTTGTCGATCACGATCCGTTCGAACTCCTCTTCTTCGTCGAAGAAGTCGGAGACGTAAAGGAACGCATCGCGTTCGAGGCCGATGTCGACGAAAGCCGACTGCATGCCGGGCAGGACTCGCATGACGCGTCCCTTGTAGATGTTGCCGACGATTCCCTGATGTTGTTCTCCACGCTCGATGTAGAACTCTGCGACCTTGTCGTCCTCAATGATCGCTATCTTCTTCTCGCGTCCGTTGACGCTAACGATTAGTTGTTTTGCCATTACCAGCCTTTTCTCGAAATTGTTGGCGGGCAGAGCTTGCCTTCAAGCCGAGGGCGCGTGCGCGCGCGGGCGAGACCGTAACTCTGCGCGGAATTGGCGACACGAATCACTGAGTCGCCACGAAAATGATGAAACGAAGTGTGGCCGGGAAAGGAAGAGTTCACTTCCGGCCATTTGTGGGTAGTTTTGGAACTGCGCGCCGACCGGCGCACAATTCTCGTCGCGGGCGGATCAACTGCATCCGCAGCACGACGGCAAATTCTTTCTCTCAACAGAAAACCTGACTAGCCGCAGGGCGCCTGGGGCCGGAGATGGATCACAGGGAGCATTCGCAGCGAGCGTGCAATCGACTGGAAGTCGACTGGCTTGCTGCTGTCTGCTCTGAACCTGGTTAGATCTCGCGGAGCCGCTCGGGATTTTGAGGTCCTTTACGCGCCTAGTTGAGCTTGGCCAAAGGCCAGGTCAGCGGCTGCAACCGAAGTTAATCTAAACCGTCTTACAGACGATCATAAAACCGGGCCTCGCCAGTTAAGTGCAAACGAGCACTCCAGCTTTCCTGCACTCTTCGAGTCTTTTTGTGACCTAAGCGCCTGAAAAAGCGGGGCGGGGCTGTGGGGAGTATAGCAGACGACGCAGAACTGCGAAACATCCGTGAACAATTAGTGCCTGCGGATTAAAAACGATTCACGTTTGGCTGCGATACGGTTTGTATTTCGGCAGCGACTCGACTAGATAGTCGAAACCGAGCCAGAAACTCCAACTGTGATGATAAAAAGCGACCGGGAAGATCAGCGCCACGACGAAGAGAAACACAAGAACGCTTTCGTATTCAGCGCCGATCACCAGCAGCATGAAAAAGCAGAAAACCAGGATCACCAACTCCGTTATCACCACATTAGCCAGAATCGCACCGACGAAAAACCCGTCTTCACGCTTGTAGAGCGCCAGACATTCGGGGCAGTGGTGGCGGATGCGGAACGGGCGTTCGACGATCGAGGTCTCGCCACACGAAGGGCAACGCAGCTTGAGGCAGCGTTTTAATACCCGAATTCCTTGTTCCTTACTAAATTTCACAGCGGTCCCGGTATTCTAAGCCGATCCCAGCCGGATCCCCAAGGTCAATCAACAGAGAACACGGATTTTCAACAATGCAGGTCGCAACGCGACAACCATGGCCTTGACAGACACAAATGGGTTTAGTAGATCAATGCGCGAGTCCTCGATTACTCAAAACTAGCCCGAATTTAAGGACCAGCGAACCATGTCTTGGCAACGAATCGTGCTTCCTTTCACCACTGAAACCAATCCCGATATGGTCGAACTCGGGAAACGAGCCTGGGAAGTTTACCGAAACGAAAAACAGCCCGAAGGCTTTGCGATGTTTCATGCCACGGAAGGCCCCGGAAGAGGCGATCACGACGACCGTTGGATCGTTTATTTCTCGCCCGTCGCCGCTGTCGCGTGCAGTGAGGCTGTTTCAGACTACACCCTCGAACCGTGCGAGGTGCCACACCACAACGAACCAAATATTGCTTTCGTTTTCGGCGATCCGAAAGTAATGGGCGCTCTTCGACGATAGCCGAATAATAGTTTTCCCGCTGGACTCGCAATAAAGTCTGCCCATTCCATTCGAGGTGGCAAAATGCTCGCCTTTCTTGGCGCCATCGGCTTTGGCCTGGTATTCGGATGGTTACTCGGTCTGTACGACATCAAGCCTGAACGGCTGCCGGCGGCCATAGCTTCGCTGTCGAGCGCGTCCGTCGCTGGCGTTGCTGTGACGGCGTGGCTCGGCGGGCTCTCGCAAACAGCGCCGTTCTCAGTCGCCGCACTTGTTGCCCTGTACGTTCATTCGCAATGGCGTAGCGAACTTCGTAAGCGCTACCCCAAATCAACCAACACTTAAAACTAAGGAGAAACTCATGCTGCAAGAAGCCGCTCAACCCGCCGCCGAAATAGCCACAATGCTGCAAAAAATCGGCGCCGGAGCTTTCGGAGCAGTAGTCGGCTGGTATGTTTACTACATCAATCGGTATCGCAAAGATGATGTGCAGTTGAGTGACATCGTGACTCTCATCGGGGCGATCGGCGGCGCCGCAGTGCTCGCGCTGTTTCCCGAAAGGAGCGACCTGTTTGGCGCGTATGGCATCGGTCTGGCTGCCGGGTTCTTCATGTATTTCTTCATTCTGATCGTTCTCGTAAACAAGGCGCCCGGGTTCAACTCGTCGTGGTTTATCGACGGGCGAGGGCCGAAGCTAGAGGCTTCGCAGGAACTCGTCCAGGGCGGCAAAGGTATGGGTTCCACCACCCAGATTGAACGCTAGGCGTCGGGTTCGTTTTTACTGATGAGGTTTTAAAGATGTCGCAAGATCCCTTTGAGCGGGTGCAGGTTTTGGTGTCTGAAACCACGGTGAACCCGTTCGCCCTCCTCCTGGATTTGACCAAGCTGTTGCCGGAGGACCTGCTCCAAACGGCGCTCTGGCTTGCGACCTACGTGAATGAACAGACGCTGCGAGCGTTTCTGATTCATGCTCTGGCGAAACGTCTGCCCTCCCGGGCCGAACGGATCGAACTCACAAAAAATTATCGGATTCCCGAGGGCGCTCAGATCAAGGAGGTGTCGATTCCGGAAGGCAAGCAAGCCAAGCGGCTGATCGCGAAGTTGCCCGAGCAGCAACGTCACGCGGTGTTCGCTCGAATCCTCGCCAACGCCGAAAACCAGGCGCGCGCGGGTCTCGGCAAGAGTGCCCGTCCCGCTGAAGACAGAATTGAAGTTCCTTCGCCGGTGCCAGACGAACTCTTCAGTGATACACCACGAGGCGGTGGCGACGCGTCGGGCAAGCGCGCGATCGGTGGCAAGGGCATGAAGTCGGTCGAGGATGAGGGTGGTGGTTTCGAAGCCTTCGAGCCGCCTGTCACTGCCGGCGGTGGCGGTGGTTTTAGCTTCGGTGGTGAACCCGCAGATGTCGGTGACGAGGAGGGAGTCGAACTTCCTGGCGCCCCGCAGGCTGCCGAGCCGGCATACGATGACGACGATGGTTTTGAGTCCGTGACTGTGCCGCAGCCACCGCCGACGCCTGAACCTCAACCCGCACAACCGACGCCCGCTGCATCAGAAGCAACACCGGAGCAGCCCGATCTCGTAAACCTCGGCTTCTCACAACAACAACCCGCCGACACGAAGTTAAAAAAGAACGAACCACTCCAACGAGGACATTCCTACTACTTCTGGATTCGCATCGGCAAAGACCAGGACGAAGCGGCAATCGGCAAGCCCTCGCAAATCGATCTCACGGAGCTCAAAAAAGTTTTCGAAGAACCGGTCCTGACAGTCGCCGTCTTCGCTTTTGATAAAGAGCTCGAGATCACGGAAGGCCACGACGTTGGCGAGCTGAAGGTCCAGAAAAACGGCAAGGTAAAAGTGCTGCGTCAGCCACTCGATAAAAAGTCAATCTCGTTGTCGGCCGCCGCACCCGCTGATTACCTCGACGATTACCTGCTGTTTCCGATCACAGTGCCTGACAACGAAGCGACTCACCGTCTGCGCTGCAACATCTACTGCGCGCAGGTGCTGGTCCAATCGTACGTTGTCTCGGCAGACGTCAAGAGCACCGCCGATCCGGTTGCCAACGCCTGCTCGCAAGGGCTCGACTATTTCCTGTCACATTCGCTGAGCGCCAGCCAGTTAGCCGGCATGACGAAGGAGCCACACCTTCTCAGTTTGATGGTAAACGACAACGGCGACGGCTCGAGCACGTTTCGCTTTTTCGGCTCTGACGGCGTCGAGGCCTATAAAGACGACGCCCCCATTGATGGCCCACAACTCTCCGGGTTTCTCCAGCAGGCGCGCGCTGCTCTGCGACGAGTCTCCTGGGGAGACGAGGAAGAGTGGGACGAAACGAAAAAGCTGTCGTACCGGTACGAGAACCAGTCGATCGCGACCTTCGACGAGAAGAAGCTTGCGAAAGACCTCGCGTATCTTGCTCGTGCGGGATCGCGCATCTACACCGGCTTTCAAATTCACTTGCGCAAGAAGCGCTCCCAGCTCGAAGCGCTGTTGGCCAACTCGGGATTGATCCAAATCGCGCTCAAGCTTTCACCGCGAGCGGTGCTTCCGGCGGCGGTTGTTTATGACTACGGCTGGAACCCAAACCAGTTCGATTTCCCGACGACCGAGTTTCAGCTTTGCCCGAGTTTTTCGAAGGCGCTGAAGGAAGCACAGCAGGACGGCGGACCACCCTTGGAAGATGCGGCGTGTTTTCACGGTGGTTGCGAACTGAAGCAGCGAATCGCGGACATTCAAAAGCCCGGCTCAGGCAAGACGATGTCGTCGCTTGGGCCGATCATCTGTCCGAGCGGGTTCTGGGGCTATCGACATCTGCTCGGTCTGCCGCTCACACTCGACGGTGCGAACGACGAAATCCCGCCCGTGATCGAGTTTAAGGACTCGCTTCAGATGTTCGCGTGCGTCTCGACTGACAAGGGCTTCGTCAAACGAGACCCGCATCTCGATAAACTCAAACAGCTACAGGGTCTGAAGCTGGAACGTGATAATGGCTACGACCCGTTCATCCTTCGTTTGAAGTCATCCGATGTCCCCCACCTGATTTACTTTTACTGCCACGGTGGCGTGAAGGCGGGTTCGTTCAATCCGTATCTCCAAATTGGCGACCACGATGAACTGGATCCGAACAACTGGGGATTCGAGGGTATTGAATGGACTGGTCCAAACCCGCTTGTCTTCATCAACGGCTGTCACACGACGTCGCTGAACCCGGAAGTCACACTCGACTTCGTTAGCTCGTTCGTGCAGACGAGCGGGGCCGCCGGCGTAATCGGCACAGAGATCACGATCTTCGAGCCGCTCGCGGTCAACTTTGCCGAGGAGTGTTTCAAGCGCTTCCTCGGAGCGCCACCGCACACCGAAAAAATGTCGATCGGAAAAGCCGTGCGCGGCGCGCGATTGGAACTGCTACGCCAAGGAAACCCACTCGGCCTGGTCTACATACCTTACGCAGTCGCGAGCCTACGCTTGCAGGCGAAACAGAACTGAGGTGACTTTGAACTCAGTTCTCCCTGACTTACGCCCCAGACCACTCTCGTTTGATGAGGTCTGGAACCGGGTCGATCCGCTTGCCACAGACTTAAGTCTCGATCCGGCGCAGGCCGGTCTCGCCAGCCTGCCATATTCAGAGCTCAATGGACCAGGATTCGAACGCCTAATCTACGAACTACTTCTGTCAGAAAACCAACGCCCCTGGTTTTTCGGTTGCTCGGGCCAGGCCCAATACGGCATCGATATAGTCACCGATATTTCCGGCGAACAATACGTCTACCAATGTAAGAACTATGCTGTTGTGCCAAGCTGGCCGGAGGTGCGAGCCGCGCTAACGAAATTCGAGTCCGAATGGCTGAACGACATGAGCCTGCCCGCGCCACGGGAATTCGTGTACTGCTGTCCGCAACCGCTAAATGACGAAAAGTTTCTCGTTGAATGGGAAACGTTCAAGGACGCATTCCAAAAGCGCACCGGCGTCGCGGTGTCTTTTTGGGATCGGAATGCGATTGATTCGCGGCTTAGACGTTTGCCGGATTTGGTCGCCGGCCTCTTTTCCGATTCATACGCCGAACTCTTCTGTGGCCGCGACGAGTGGCGCAACGATCCGTGGATTCGGGTACAGCAAGGCCCCGGCCGGTTCCTGGTCGTCAACCGGTTCCTCGACAGACACAACCGACAGGCGATCTATATTGCAGAGCCACACGAAAAGCTCTTTTTAACAGCTCTCGAGCAAAGCTCCGCCGTCGCCATCCGCGGACTTCCCGGCATGGGAAAGAGTTTCCTAGCCCTTGAACTTTCCTGTCGCTTGCGTCAGCCGCTCCGGCGCATTTACTACGCGACTTTGAAGGATGCGACGTCGCCTGAACGACTTTGGCAATCAGCCAGACGTCGACTGAGCTTGCCCTCCGTGTTCGTGTTAGACGATTGCCATCTCGATCTGCGCGCCGTGGATACTTTGCTCGAACGACTCGATCCGGAGATCCAGAGCGGTAAACTCAAAATCATCCTCAACATTCGCGATCAAGTGGGCGGCGGCGCCGACCAGCTCGACGACACGCCGGCATGGTTGGCCCAGTTGAAGAAAGAGGACGCCATTATCGATCTGCGAGTGGACATTGAGCGCACGCTCGGCGTCATATTGCAGTTGCGTACTGACTTCACCGGGCTCTCACGTTCAAGGCTAAAGAAGCTGCACAAGGCTTGTGGCGGTGACCTGCTGCTGTTGGATCAAATATTGCGCAACCTCAACACGCCGGAGAACATCGACACTCTGAACGTCGATGGCTTGCTGGCGAGCGTGCGGGACAATTACTTCGGCAGCAACCGCCCGCTGCCCACGCTGGCGAAGCTTGCCGCACTCGCACAGTTCGACCTGGTACCGCGAGCAGATTTTTTCGAGGGACAGTGGGAGCCGGGCGAGGAAGCTGCGGCCGATCCGCTGATGACGCGGCTTTTTGGACCACAGCGTTACCAGTTTCTCCACTCCTCTCTCGCGACGCTGGTCTTGCGCGCGTTGGCCCAGCTCAACACCTCTGAACAGGCACTTGACGAGGAGGTCGCGGCAATAACAACGGACACCCTATCCGATTACTTTCTGCATCTGGGCGAAACACCGGCTGGCTCCGGCGAATTTGCTCTTGCGCTGCACCAACTCTTGGGGACCCAGCCGCACCTGTCGAGTGACACCACTGCCGCAGGACGCGTAAGGGCAGCGGTTATTGGTAACAAGCAGATTCAAGCGGTCATCGAAAGAAACCTTGAGGATCAGAGCTTCGACAACCTGGGACTCTGTATTCGAGCGCTAACCGATACGGACCATCCTGCGAAACCGGACTACCTCGAGTTGATCCGGCAGCGGTTCCGAATTCTGTTTGAACGGGCAAACAATAATGCGGATCAAATCGGCATGAGTACTTTCGGCAGTGGATTGTTAGCTTTGGAGAAGTTCGCGCCCGAAATGCAGTCGACGATTCTTGAGGAGCACGGTCCCGAGGCGTTCCTGAGCATCATCCGGGCCGCCGGAACTCTGTTCGAGTTCTTGAAGCTTCTTGAAAACACCATGCCGGGATTCCGAACCAGGTTGTTCGATTACTTCACGCCCGAACAAGCCAAGACCCTCATTGACAAGACCATCGCTGCCGGGCGCTCAATTGGCACAGTGGGTCTTGCAATGCGCGAACTCGCGGATGCCGATCCGGACGCGCTTGCGCGCCTGGAACAAGCTATAGGCGCTCCAGGTTTCGTGCGACTGATCCTCGCGAATGGCACCTTGTTTGAGCTGTTCGGAACTCTGCAATACGCCAGTCCCACGTTTCGCAGCGCGTTACTCGACGAACTCACTCCCACGCACGCCGAGGTACTCATCGACAAAACGATAGCCGCGGGACGCTCGATCGGAACACTGACCTTTGCAATGCGCGAACTCGGTGACACTGATCCGGAAATGCTTGCCCGCTTAGAACAAGCTATCGGCGCTCCGGCCTTCCTCCGCCTTATCCTGGCCAACGGCACCTTATTTGAGATGTTCGGGACGCTTAAGCACTCGAATCCCAACTTCCGCACCGCTTTGCTAGATCAATTCAGCGCGAAGGAGGCCGAGATTCTAATCGATAAGACGATCGCGGTCGGCCGCTCGATCGGAACACTGAACTTTGCAATGCGCAAGGTTGGGGATGCTAATCCGAAAGTGCTTGCGCGACTGGAACGAACCATCGGTGTTCCAGGTTTCGTGCGCCTTATCCTCGCTAACGGAACGGTGTTTGAACTGTTCAGGATTCTGGAATACTCCACTCT
>DASTOZ010000264.1:0-5293 GCA_035762365.1 Pyrinomonadaceae bacterium
CTTATCAAGTTTCTAGTTGGAATCGTATTCGTTGTCATAACGGCGACGCTCGTCTCCGCGCAAACCCCTGAAATGCTGCGCCACTTCGATTATGACGAGACGGTGCCGATCGATCTCACGGTCCTCGCAACGCAGAAACGCGGGGACGTCACCGTTTACGACATCACTTACGCGAGTCCAAAAGCCGGGGTCGTGCCGGCGTATCTCGTCGTGCCGAGCGGGAAAGGGCCGTTTGCCGCTGTGATCTGGGGTCACTGGTACTGGCGAAACTCAGAGATGCGCAATCGCAAGCAGTTTCTCGACGAAGCAGTGGCTCTGGCGCCGACTGGAGTGGTGTCGCTGCTCCCGGACGGTCCCGTTGCACGACCGGGGTACGTTCCAAACACCACGCCGCTCAACGAGCAGCAAGTAGCCGAACTGGTACAGGCTGTTGTTGATATGCGACGCGGCGTCGACCTGTTGCTGGAGCGCAAAGACGTCGATCCCAAGCGACTCGCTTTTGTCGGACATAGTTACAACGCGTCTGTCGGTGCGATCCTGAGCGGCGTCGATCGGCGGTTCAAAGCATTTGTGCTGATGGCGGGCACGATGTCCGACGAAGTCGACATGAGGATGGGCGCTTACGATGAGTTCCGGAAGAAAGTCGGGCCGGAGAAGTTTGACGCGTTTCTGGAGAAGCACTCTTACACGGATCAGGGGAAGTATGTGTCGCATGCTGCTCCGGCGTTTGTTTTTCTTCAGTACGCGACGAAAGAAAACTTCATGACGCCGGATAGGGCGCGTGAGTATGAGAAGGTGGTCAGCAAACCGAAGCGCTTCAAGCTCTACGAAGCTCCGCACGCGCTCAACGCTGAGGCGCGCCGCGATCGCATCGCCTTTCTGGCCGAGCAACTCAAGCTGAAACCGCTGTCGCCGGCCGTGATTGCGGCGATTCCGGAGCTGTATCAGCCTCCGCGGGAAAACTAGTCTTTATGCCGAAACCTGTTATTCGTATTGGGCCGGCGGGATGGTCGTACAAAGACTGGGAAGGCGTTGTCTATCCGCAGAAGCCCGGGAAGAACTTCGATCCGCTCGCGTATCTCGCCCGGTTCTTCAACACGATCGAGATCAACAGTAGCTTCTATCGGCCGCCGACGCCGGGGACGACGGAGTCGTGGGCCAGACGGGTCGCGGAGAATAAAGATTTTACCTTTACCGCCAAGCTGTATCGTGTGTTCACACACGAACGCGGAAAGGGGACGCACGAAGACGAGGTGGCGTTTCGCGCTGGCGTGGAGCCGCTTGTCAAGGCGGGGAAACTCGGGGCGGTGCTGCTCCAGTTTCCGTGGTCGTTCAAGAATACCGACGAAGACCGCGTTTATCTGACGCAGTTGCTCGAACGCTTTCGGGAGTATCCGCTGGTGCTCGAAGTGCGGCACACGTCATGGAACAACGAACACATTTACGAGTGGTTGGAAGAACGGGGCGTCGGCATCTGCAACATTGATCAGCCGGTGTTTTCGAGGTCCATTCGTCCGGCGGCTCTGACGACTTCACCGGTTGGGTACATTCGGATGCACGGGCGAAATTATCAAAACTGGTTTCGCGATAAAGCGCCGCGTGATGAGCGTTACAACTACCTTTACTCACTAGACGAGCTCGATCCGTGGCTCACACGCATCAAGCAGGTCGCCAAACAGACGCGCGAGACCTACGTCATCACCAACAATCACTTTCGTGGGCAGGCGGTCGTTAACGCCGTCGAAATAAAAGCGGCCCTGGAGGAGAAACGCGTCCCCGCTCCAGAGCCGCTCTTCAAGCATTACGAGCGGTTGGAAGAATCAGCGACACACGAGGATGGTCCGCTGCCGTTGTTCAATTAGAAAACGGATTTTAAGAAAGTAACTGCGCGAACGAAATCGGGAGTCCGTCAGGATCGACCGCGACGGCAAGCCTGATTCCCTCACCTTCCCGCTGCGTCGGCGGCATTACAAATCGGATTCCCTTCGCTTTAAGTTCCTCATAACTCTGATCCACGTCTTGGACATTGAAACCGATCGAACAAGCGCCCGCGCGTTTCGAAGGGTCACCCTGTGGCGGCCCTTCCGCCGGAACGCCACCACCATGCAACGCCAGCGTCGTCGCGCCCGTCGCAAACTCCGTCCACTCGGGTGATTGAAACTTCAACGGAATCCCCAGCTTGTCGCGATAAAACTCGACCGATCGATCCATGTCTGAAACCACGATCATCGTGTAGTCAATCTGCTTGAACATCTTCTGTCTCCTAGTCCGTGTTACCGCTTGCGCCCCTTGCTGTTCCCCATAGCGACGATTACATCGAATTCTTCTTTGGTCAGCGGCATCACCGAGAGTTGCGACTGCCGAATCAGCGGAAGCTGGCTGAGTCTCTTGTCGTAGCGGATGGCCGCCAGTTGGACCGGACTCGCTAAAGGCTTGACTGGTTTCAGATCCACCGCAACCCACTGCGGATCGTCCGCCGTCGGATCCGGATACGCGCTCTTCACCACTTCCGCCAAGCCGACCACCTCTTTGCCTTTGCCGGAATGATAAAAAAGCACGCGATCTCCCACTTTCATTCCGCGCAAATTGTTTCGGGCTTGATAGTTTCGCACGCCGGTCCAGTCAGTGCTGCCGTCGTTTACGAAGTCGTCCCACGAATAAGTTTCGGGCTCCTGCTTGACCATCCAATAATGGTGCTTAGTCGACTTTTTCATCACTGTCGTTCCACTGGTCTATTTTTGATAATCTCTCTACTCGGATTGAACTAAAAAGCCAAAGGATAAAACATGCTGAAAGAAGGAACCAATGCGCCCGCGTTCAAAACAACTGATCAGAATGGTGAAACGGTGAGTTTGAAAGACCTGCGCGGCCAAAAGGTCGTGCTCTATTTCTACCCGAAAGACGACACGCCCGGGTGCACGAAAGAGGCGTGCTCTTTCCGCGACGCCTTTTCGAAGTTTAAAAAACAAGACATAACCGTGCTGGGAGTTTCACCCGACAAGGAAGCGTCGCACAAGAAGTTTGTGACCAAATACAAGCTCCCGTTCACACTGTTGGCCGACACGGATCACTCGATCGCGGACGCGTATGGTGTTTGGGGAGAGAAGAAGTTCATGGGACGAACGTACATGGGCGTGCATCGAACCACCTTCCTGATTGATGAGAAAGGCAAGATCAAGAAGATCTTCGAAAAGGTAAAGCCCGAAGATCATGCCAGTGAGGTCCTGCAGGCTTTCGCTGACTGAACGGCGGACGAGGCGCGTCAAAAACGTGGAGGCTGGGGCTGCCACCCCAGCCCCTAGGCTGCCACCCAGCCTCCGATCTTCTCGGGTTCCCCTTCCGGATTCCTTCCGGGCATTAATCCGTGCAAACAACTAAATGAACTCGGCACATCGCGCTTGCGCGCGGGCAGCCGCAGGCCTTCTTCGAGTCCGGCAGGCTCGGCTGCATCGATCAGGAAATACATGCGGGTGTTATCGACGACCTGAGTTCGGATCTCGTGCGTCCAAAGCAGCAGGTTCGCGAGCGCGTCGCCGATTTCGTCCTTGCCCAACTTCGTTTCCTGCGCGATCTCGCGTTGTGTTCGCGAGCCTCTGCGAATCGCATCGCGCACGCGCTCCACGGGCGACAACTTACTCAACGATTTGGCTGTGTAATGATTGCCGTTTGGGGCGTCGCCGTTAAGCAGCTCGCTGATCTCAACCTGCTGTGAGATATATCGCTTGCGCGCTGACTTGTACTCCTTCAAAGCGCGCCTGCTTTGGGTCACCTTCTGACGAATGCAACTTTTGCAATAAAGGTTGCGACCGTCTTTGCGTGCGCGACAAATCCCAAACTCCGAGATGGGAAGCTCTAAAGAACAAATCGGACAATGTTTGACGTTGGGGCGTAATTCAATCTCCTGTTTCATCTTCACCGCACTCCACTGGGCATTAAAATCTGGCTGCGAATTCCTGACTCGCACACACACACTTCTACGTCGCCGGAACCTAAACCTATCCGGCCAGGACATCCCTCTGATTGGAATTATTGTTTGGCGAAGGGGCCCGAGGGCGATCGCCTAGCTTGCCTAATCGTAACTGCCGCGCACGCGAGTTACGCCCCCGTTACTACCTGCATTTGACTGTCGATCAAGGTTTCCCTTGCGAGAAAAGAGATGAGAGTAAAACTAACCTTTTTCACACGATTCAAAAACAGGGTCGCTGCGCAATTTCGGATGGCAATCAAAATTGTTCAGCGAGGGAATCGCATTATAGTGATCGAAACTTTTTTTGCAATACCTTTTTCGGATTTGTTTCAGTTCAAATCAAGCTACGGTTTTTTAGCGATCGATCGATCTACAAACGTTACTTTCACAAACGCAAACAACTCAAAGACGTGAGGATACATGATCGCATCACTCACATTCGCGCAGTCATTTTTATGTTTGAACTGTCGCGAACGCGACGATCGCACCGTGGCAAATGCTTAGCAATTTCGACGTGAGCGCGATCTTCAAAAAAGCGTTCGCCGTCTGTTTGGCGCAATCACTTCGTATCGCTTTTCGTTGGTCCCACAATTAGTAGACCGCTCGTCGAAAGATAAAACACACGTCATCGTTGACACTCTCGGTTGCCGAATTTCTTGCATCGCAACGACAACTTTTGTTCTGGACCAGATTAGATCACCATGAGGTGTGATCACATGAGTGAGAAGAGTCAACACATTCATACGTAAAGCTTTTCTGTCGCGCCGCTCACGTGTGCAAAATGTTGTAAGTGTGTGCTTGTAACAACTTTGTAAAAGACGGGTCTCTAATTTCCACAAAGATTTCCTCAGAACCTGTGGAAAACATTTTGCGGCTTCGAGTCAGGCGCGATCCTTCAATCGGATTACGAACTTGAGTCCAGACCACACGTCGTCGATCGCGCAGATCTTCACATCGACGAGCCCCGTGTCGAGTCCGATGCGCTGCACTCGTTCAAAAGAAAGATCGGTCGCGACTCCGGAGCTCTTCTTAGGCCACGCGACCCAGATCATTCCATTGCTCGCGAGCTTCTTCGCAAGCTTCTCGAAATCGCGAAGCAACGCGCGTTCGGTGAGGACGAACAGGAGAACGATGTCGATCGGTTGTGTGAGGCGCGTCAAAATCTCGGCGTTCGCAGGCAGCGGACCTAACTCGCGCGCGAAGTCTTTCGGCGCGTTGACGAGCGCGAGACGCGATCCTTCCTTTAATCCGAGCTTTTTCGGTAACGGTGTTCCTGAGTATCCGGCCATTGGTTTACCAGAGTCCGAGTATCTTCCACCAGGTGAA
>DASTOZ010000265.1:0-9994 GCA_035762365.1 Pyrinomonadaceae bacterium
GAGTATCACTTCGCCGGACGGCACGGTTTCGATCATGAAGGTCCCGTCGGGATTGCTGCCATGCGGAATGCTCATCAGGATTTCGTTTCCGCCTCTTTGGTCCAACGTTATCGCTACGACTTGCGGTTCGGATCCCTCGAACTCCACTGTCCCAAGAATTGAACCTGCCTCGCTCAACTCGATCGTGACGTTCTTGCGATCCTCATCGGTGATCGTCACTTCGATCTTGCGAAACACCACACGTTTCGGATCGACCCCGCGCGATGACCCTTCATCTTCCGTTTCTCGTCCATCGGTTTTCGGCGCCTTGTCTTTTCGTGGTGGCGACGCGATAGCCGTAATCTCGTACGTTCCGGGAGGCAGATCGATGAACCTCCATTCGCCATGCTGGTCGGCTTCCGCAACCGGTGGAAAACTTTTCGACAGGAGACCGAGGTCTCTCATAAAACCGCCGTTGTCGTCACCGTCTTCCCGCGACATCGTTTCAATCATCGTCACTAATGAAAGATCGACTTTCGGTTCGTTCTTGCGACGCAAAACGAGCGCGGCGTTCGGCATGACGTTTCCGTTCTGTCGCCATTTGACTACACCCGAGATCTCCCGCAGTGGCTCGTCGGCGAGTGTGATGCTGATTCCTTCGACTTCCGATCCGGACTGAATCTGAATCGGTTTGGCTTCAGAAACGTCGACGACTCCCGGATAGTACGAAGTGGCAACACCAACGTCGTCCAAACGGCTCACTTTCATGGCGGCGATCCTGCCGGTAACCACGCCCACGAAATACTCGCCGTCCGGAAGGCCGTCGATCCGGTACATGCCGCGGTCGTTTGTCGGCAGCGCTTCAGCAAAGAACGGAACGACAGTGCCGCCTTTCCGGCGAAACAGCACGATACGACTGTTGACGACGGGCTCTTTGTCGGCGTAAGTGATCGTCCCGCTGATCGCGCCCGCGCGGACGACGCGAATTTCGCAGCGCGCCGCGTTTTTCCCATCGACAGTGACTCGCGTGTGGTCCACCTCCGTGTCGCTGCCGATGCCAAACTCGTTGATGACGAACGATGAGCGGGGAAACAGCAGGCCGGGCGCTTCGGCAACAACAAAGTACGAACCGGCAACTACCTCGGTAAAGCGAAATTCACCCCGAACGTTCGCGGCGGTCGCTCTTTTCGGACCACGTTTCATGTCCGTGTACAACCTGACCGTTGCGCGGCGCACGGGTCGTCCGGTGTCTGCGTAGATTACGCGGCCGGTGATCGTCGACTGGCCCACCGGCACTTCCTGTTGCGCAATCGCGATCCCGGGAAAACAGGCCAGCGCGACGAGAGTGACGATTGAAATCAGCGTTATCGATCGCATCAGTTTTTGAAACCAACCGGTATCGTCAGTCCCTTAAGCTTTTCGGCGCCTCGCACCTTAACGCGCGTGAATCGCTTCGGATCGTGCTTGAAGTAGTCATCGTTAATCGGCCCGGGCAGGCTCTTGATTTCGGCCGATCCAAGCGCCGTTAGGAAGTACTCACCGGGCGCACAACTGAGAGCGAACCTGCCCTGAGCGTCTGGCTGGACCATGACCAGCTCGCCGCCACCAATGCGTCGAGTCGCCTCTGTTGCCGGAGCAAGCACGACCACAAGATCGCGAGCGGTACGTTTTGCTGATCCCACTGGCTGATCTTGCGGAAACGTGACCTCGCCTTCGATCGTCGCGAAGTCTGTGCCGATCTCGACGACTACATCCTCTATGTCTGCGCCGGCGGTTACTTTGAGCGGCGTGCGCAGGAGATCGACGCCCTTTCTCGTCACGGCTTTCAGGTACATCCGTTCATCAGCCCGGCCCGGCAACTCAAACCAGTACGTCGCGGGAGCGACGGCAAGCATTTGAAACGTTCCATCTTTATTCACATGTTCAGCGCCGGTCGCAAACCGGCGTCTTGCCCGACGGAGAGGATTGAAAGGACGCGCGTCACCGTTCTCGTAATCGACCGCTACAATCGCGGGGAACAATTTATACGGATCTTGAGGCTGCTTCCCATCGACGGTAACTCTTCCGGAAATCGCCGAGCCCGCGGAGAGCTTCGCATCAGGCACAACCACGTCTCCATTGACTCGGACCTTGATACTCTTGGGTACGGTGGCAAGGTAACCGACTTCTTCTTCTGTTCCGACCCGGATCGCTCCGCCGATCGTTATCAAATAGTCTCCCGCGGAAACTCCCGTAACGCGCCAGGTTCCATCCGTCTCCGACGTGGCGCCGGTCTGAATGAGGTCTTCGACGTCACCGAGCTCGTCCGTGCGCTCGACAATCACCTGAGCATAAGCAGCGGGGTCATTGTCTGGTCCCAGCACTCTACCGGAGATCGTGTACGGCGTCCGTTCCGGCAACCGTATGTCGATACCAGTTGACTCGCTGCCCTCGATGACAGTGATCGGCTGTGCGTCTTTGATACTCGTAGCTGACGGATAATAGACGGTCATTAACGCAGCGTCCGTATATGCGCCGTCCTCGATCGGTTTTCCGTCTGTCGGGATGTAGCCTTCGAAGGCGCGAATTGCATAGTCGCCGGAAGGCAAACCGGCAATGCGATACACGCCTCGCGAATCCGTCTTGATTCCTTTCTGATCGAACGGAAAGTCGCCCACAGCAGATTCCACGACTACCCATTTGCCGTTTTCACTGCGCAGCAGATTGAGGTTCACACCGGCGACCGGCTGATCGTCTTCCATTACAACGCGCCCGGTTATGACTCCGCCGCGCAGCGCCGAGACTCTCACGTTAACGGTATCAGTGCCGTTGACGACGACTTCCGTAAACAGTTCTCGTTTGTCACTCAACTTAAACTTCGCGATCAGTTGCTTTTGGACCCTGCCATATTCCCGCGGTTTGAGGATTCCGGGAGCATCGACCACGACTACGAAGCGGCCGGCTGGAACGCCCCGCACCACAAACTCGCCGCGCCCATCGGTGGGATTGCCGCCTGTAGAGCCAAGGCCATCATTCGAGAGCAAGAGTACGCGCGCGTTTCGCAGTGGGTGGCCCGTGTCGGCGTAGGTAACAACGCCGCGGACTGTAGCGCCTTGATTCGTTGGTGTTGACGAAGTGACTTGCGCCGCCACTTCGTCAGGCGCCGCGAAAGCGACGAGCGAGATCGCGAGCGCCAGCAGAATCGTTCGGATGGTCTGGGCCGTGAGGCTCATGTCGATGTTTTAGACTCCGGAGAACGAATAAAGGCGCACTAAGTTTAACTTAATTTTTTGCTTCTTCCACGTTTTGATTCTTCATCTGCTTGCGCAGGAGCTCTGTCTGGGCCAGCAAAACCTGATCCATCGGCTTGCTGCGGTCTTCGGACATCCATTGCACCATCGATGCGACGAATAGTTCCTTCAAGTACGCAAAAGAAAAGCCCTCGGTTGCGGCGACCACCTGGGCCGCGCCTTTTTCCGACACTTGCAGATCTGCCTGCAGTTCGCCGTTCCACTTGTTGATGTAGGCGAGACGTTCCGCGCCGGCCGGTAAGTTGAAATGGTACTTGCGGTCGAAGCGGCTCGGGCGATCGAGGATCGAAGGGTCGAGCTTGGCGGGGTGGTTGGTCGTCGCCAGCACGACGACGCCGGTGTTTGTCTGGAAGCCGTCGAGCTCATTGAGAAAGAACGAGCGGTTTTGCCCATCGATCATCGAGTCGAGGTCTTCGAGCACGACGATGCACGGCGACATGCGGGCACGTTTGAAGACCTCGGCCATGTTTTCCTGTTCGGTTCCGTGTTGCGACTTGAAGGTGCGCACGTAAAGGCATGGTTTGCCGAGCTGGTTGATCAATGCCTTCAGCGTGTGGGTCTTGCCGTTTCCCGGCGGGCCGATGAAGATGGCGCCGCGTTTCCACGGGATTCCGTAACGTTCGTAGACCTCGCGTGAGTCGAAGAACTGCGCGAAGTCGTTCTGGATTTCGGTTTTTAGTGGTGGAGGCAGGACGAGGTTGTCGAACGTCGAGCTCTTGATCGACTCGAAGAGTTCCTTATTCTTGTCGAAGTACCCCTCCTGGAAGACGAGGATTTCGCCGCGCACTTCGCAGCTCCATTCACAAACGGCGTCGAAGAAGTCTTCGGCGAGCTTTTTTTCTTCGGCGACGATCCAGTGGTGACGCCAGCGGTAGCCGTCTTCGGTCCAGGTCATGAAGATGACGTCGAGTAGTTGTCCTTTCCAGAGGACGTTGAGCCAGGAGTTCTCGACTTGTTCTCGTTGCGGTTTGCCGAGCCCCATCCATTCGGTCTTCACGTGGTGGAAGATTGATTTCTCTTCGATGACCGAGCACTTTTCAGCACACACAAATTCTTCGAGATCGAAGTAGCAGTTGCGGCCTTCGAGGACGGTCTTGCCGGGGTACAGCTCCGCCAGTTCCCGCCCGACGTGATACGCGATGTAGTCGTTCGGTTTGTAGAGCGCGTCACGGATGAAGTTCTCGATCGTCATAGTTAAATGTTTTCATTCGTGTTTCTGTGTTCCTCACAGAACGCGGATGACAATCCAAATACCTTTTTGCGGGTTGGGGGATTAACGGCGGGCACGCTCGCGCTCGACCTTGTCACGAACGTCACGATCGTCGTAGACGTCCATGAACAGGTACTTGCGCCACTCGGCTCGTGCTTCGGCGTAGTGACAAAGCACGACTCGCTCGAGCTTCACACGCAGTGCAGTCTGCGAAGTAAGCAGCGGCATGCGTGCTTCCGACGGCGTGCGATTGCCCTTGCGGTTGTTGCACGCGACACACGCCGTAACGATGTTCACCGGCGAGTTAACTCCGCCACGCGAACGCGGCAGAATGTGGTCCAACGTCAGGTCGCCTGGCGTCTTCTTCGCGCCGCAGTACTGGCAACGAAACTTGTCGCGCATGTAGATACGCGTTCGCTTCATTCCTGACGCTTCGCGGCGCTGCCGCACGTTGATGTAACTTCGGCGACGAATAACAGACGGAACGGGGAACTCCGTTCGCGCCGAACGCAGCACGCGATCGCCGTCGAGCTCTTCGACGGTCACCGTGCCCTTGAACGTCATGATTACGGCTCGCGCGACACTGACAGTGCCGAGCGGTTCGTAAGTTTGGTTTAGAAGTAATACTCGTCCGTCGAGTGCCATTACCCGGCGCCTCCTTTCGTGGATTTGCAAAGGGCGACCACGCGGCCGCCCTTCGCGGCCTTACACAGGTGATTGTTGTTCTGTTCATATGGAAGGCAGACGCATGTCGTGCCTGTTCGTAGGATCACCTCCTCTCTTTTTGATTTGCGTTGCGTGGGGTGAATGGGGATCAAGAGCGGCAGGTGAGGACGGCAAGACTTCGCAAGGCGCGAAGTCACCGCTCTTGAAACTTTTTAGCAGGGGTTCGCGAGTTAACCCTTCACGCAAACCACCTGCTTGATCTCGGCGATTACTTCAACCAGGTCTTCCTGGTTCTTCATCACCGTTTCGATTGATTTGTAAGCGCCTGGAATTTCATCCAGCACTCCCAAATCTTTGCGACATTCAACACCCGCTGTCTGGCGCTCAAGGTCTTCCTTCGTGAAGTTACGCTTGGCCGCCCCGCGGGAAAGCTTGCGTCCGGCGCCGTGGGAACAAGAGTTAAAGCTCTCCGGTAAACCACGTCCCTTGACGATGAACGACTTCGCGCCCATCGATCCGGGAATAATGCCGTAGGTTCCTGTCGCCGCGTTGATTGCTCCCTTGCGTGTGACGAAAATGCTTTCGCCGTAGTGCTGCTCGAGAGCGACGTAGTTGTGGTGACAGTTGACTGCAAGCTCGGGTTTGAATGGTTGGCGATGATTGAACATCTTGTTGAATACCTTCAACAGACGCGTCATCATGATTTCACGATTCTTCATCGCGTAGCGTTGCGCCCACTCGAGGTCTTTCCAGTACGCCATAAACTCCGGAGTACCGGAAATGAAGTAAGCGAGGTTGGGATCCGGAAGCTCGCTCAAGCGCCACAAGCTCTTCGCGGTCGAGATATGGCGGTCAGCGAGTTCCTTTCCGATGTTGCGTGAGCCTGAGTGCAGCATCAGCCACACAAAATTCTCAGTGTCGAGACAAACTTCAATGAAGTGGTTTCCCCCACCGAGTGTGCCCAGTTGCTTCATCGCCTTCGCTTTGCGATCGCGAACGCCTTCGTGAAGATCCTCGAATTCGTTCCAGCCGTCCCAGTATGACGATTCGTCAACCGATTCGCCGTACTGTCCAAAGCCGGTTGGAATTGCTTCTTCGATCTTCAAGCGAAGCTCTTTCAGCTTGCCGTCGAGGATGCCGCTCTTGAATGGCGTCTTTACCGCCATCATTCCGCAACCGATGTCGACGCCGACTGTCGCCGGAATTACAGCCTCCTTTGTGGCAACCACTGACCCAACCATGCTTCCCTTGCCCAGGTGCGCGTCAGGCATCAGGGCGACGTGCTTGAACAGGCATGGCAAGCGTGAAACATTGCGCAGCATTGCTTGTTCTTCAATGCTGAATTCGTGGTTAGCCCACGACAGGATGTCGTGTTGCGCACCACCGATTTGTAGCTTTTCGTAAGGCACTTGTTGACCTCCTTTCGTAGTTTATTCTGCAGAATTTGAAATTGCGACCATTGTCTTGGAATCCGTGTTTACTTCGGCCGGTCGAGCGTTGCGAGACTCTATCTCCTTCGCGATCGCGTCGCGGACGGCGTTTACCACTTCGGCGATCAGGTTGATCTTTTTGAGGCTCTCTTGTCGCGGCGCTGGTTCGGATAAGTCAAAACTGAAAGACACGCGACGAAAGCAATCGCCGAAGTCGAGCATCACCGTTCCATATCTCCAGGCTTGGTTTTCGTTGGTCATGGCGCTGGTGTCTTCCACGATGCCGATAACGAAACCAGGCATTGCCTCATCTTCGTTGAGAAACTCGCGGCGTTTGACGCGATACCGCGTGGTTTGTACTTCGCTCATACGTTTGCAGTTCGTTCCTTTCTAAGCTGCGTCATCGCAGCGAATTTGGTTTAGCTACCTCATGGCCCATCACCGCCTTTCGTCTGGACTACTTTCGTCATTGGTTTTCTTCCTTTCGCAATCTCGAGTTCGTTTGTGTTAAAAGACAGATGAAGGCAGAGAGAAACGTGGCTCAAGACACACTTCGAGGCACACTTCTCCTGAGGATGGCGAACTCACGGACTCTCGCAAAGCACCGAGTTCGTCATCCGGAAGGCTCCCTGCCTTCATCCCGCAAAAAGGTATTTCGATTGTCAAAAAACAATAAGAGCGGGCCTTAAGCCTCCGAGGGAAGCTGCCCGCTCCATACAATTCTCGCGATTTTTCTTGGAGATTTGGGAGCGGGAGTCCGCTCCCGCTGAATCATTGCCTGATGTAACGGCTCGTGCCGACGCCAGTATTTCGATCCAATTCGCCGTCAAATATGCCGGTGGATGACACCTGCAGACCGAGACCTAACACGGCAACCGCCGGCTGCCATTTCCTGTTATGGTCTCTTCTCGCTTTCATCATCGGCAAAGTTTTGTCACGGCTCCTTTCGATCAAAGTTTCAGGCGCAAGCTGTTTTGTATACGGCAGGACCATGATGCGTGTCAAGGATTTTTTTCGGGGATTATGTTTTTGACACACCTTAGCAACTGACGGAGACCAGAGCGACAAGAACGCCTGGCGGTGCTGTTAGAGAACCGATAAGCCCGACCAACAGCTTAGACCACCATCGTGTTGGGGAGACGAGAAAGGTTAACGAAAATCTTCTGCTAAAGCGTCTGCAGAGTGCTCAAGAGTCCTGTTGAATAATCGTTGTGACAGAGTTGTCCGGACAGTGCCTGGAGCAATTTATCCACGAACCCTACGTGCTTGAGCATCATCGCTTCGTGTTGCCGTGCCGGTTCTTGAGAACTGTGCAACGCTGCGACGAAGCGGCAGAGAGTTGCGAGCGCCGTCTTGATTCTTAGATAGTGCTTCCTTTGATCGGGCCGGATTCCGTATTGGGGGAAAATGTCTCCCACTTCCGACGGGATCTTTACGTTGTAATTATTAACTAAGAGTTCGAGCTGTGCCTTGGTCTCACGGCTAATGCCGCCAGGCAGTTTTTTCTTTGGGATAGCCTGAAGCGCCTGCGAGAGGGGTACTAGCTGCAAGTCCAGGTTCCTTATCTTAATTGGGAAGTGGAACTCCTCCGCGACGACACCATACGCTTGCTGCGGCAAAGTATTCCAATAGCCGCGTTGCTCGTACCAGTTGGTGAAGTCTGTATCGGCATCGTTACCAGAATAGGTACTTGCAAAATGCGCCGCCGCCTGTTTCGCCTGATCGAGCGGGTTAACCGGACCGGGAACCGCCACCGCGCGTTGAATGATCCTATTGTTCAAGGAACTTTGTTGGTGCTGCACGCGCCCGTTAGCAGCCGCCTGCTCAAGTCTATTCTTTCGCTGGAGGACTTTCGGGATCAGCGCGGGACGATTATTCGACGAAGCAGGTGTCGGACGACCGCTGACGAGACAAACTGGTCGAGTTGAATTGATCGTTTCAGTCCTGACTTCGTTCTTTTTCAACTGTAGAGATTTTTGCTGCTGTTGTCGCTGGACTCCGGGCGGAGTTGAATATGCGAGAGGTTTCGCATTCGCGCGTGCCTGAGCGGACTTCTTTGTTTGTAACACGTGCGGAGTAGGCCCGGGCCGATAAACTGGCGGCGCTGTTGGAACTCGTCGTGCTGCTGGATTTTGATTGAGAGCCGATATCGGTCGACCATTCTTTCGCTGGATCATTGGGAGTCCTCCAGGAAATCCGCACAGGTAGTCGATCACTGGCGGTATAGCGGATCTAACGGCGAGGGTGCGGAGTCTACGCCCGATAGGCGCGACTGTCAACGATATTGATGGCGCGAAACGCAGCGGCGATAGGCGCCCTGGCGTGGCGCGGGCCCCGAGACGGTGTTCACCGCGGGGTTCAAGTAGTAAGTGTTGGCGCCGCCGGGATAGAGAATTCGTCCCGAGTAAGTGGGGTTTGAAGAGTTCATGGTCGTACTCATGTCGACGAGCGTTTGCGAGAGCGAGCGGTAGGAACCGTGGACGTTTGTTATCAAGCCCAGATCAACCGTTACCTGAGAGCAATCAATCCCAATCACCGAGCTCGGGATCGGACTCGCCGACGGATAGCCATAAGGTCCAATCAACCCCAGACGCGATGGGTAAACCTGATTGTGAAACGCAAAGAAATCGTAGTCTGAGTAGTTGACATCGGCATCAGCGCCGGAATAGTAGACGGACACCTGGCTGGCGATATCCGTTATCGCGTTGCCAAACTGTCCCGTTTGAAAGATCGCCGCAGACACGTCCGCCGCGAGCATGATCACGTTGTTGATACCCGAAGTGACATTCGCCGCTTTCAGACCCAGCATCCCCATCATCAGCATGTAGTTCCCTTCGGAGTGGCTGATCAGCGTGAGATTCAAAGGTTTGTTATTGATCCGAATTGCGAGCAGGCTTTGGACCACGGCAACAAAGCTGTCAATGCTGCCGTTGATGTTGTCGCGAATGGTGCCCTTGGTGTTGATTACAGGCCAGTTGATCGGCGTCGTCGCATAGTAGCTTGCAAGCGCTGAAACGGCAGTGCCATAACTGGGCCAGTCGAAAGCGATGAGCAACCCGCCATATCCGCCGGTATTGCCGAGCGCGGATCCGAAAGCGGCAGCTTCAGTGATCGCATCGTCGAATGTATTCCCGAGGCCGTGGATATAAACAACCAGGTTAGCGTTCCCGTTTGAGTCCACGGTGCTTTGCAGGTCCATCTTCAGGTTATTAAAAAACGTATTTGAGCTTGTGGTCGAGTAATCGTCCGGGGACTGATCGTACTGAGCATTAGAGATGTAGTAGGACAACGGGCCGGGGATAACAACCGAACTCGAATCAACCCAGATTGTTTCCGGATCGTTGCGGTTAGTTATGAAGTAACTGTTCTGGAATGTCGGGGCGGTCATGGTTTCCTCCTGAGGATGAAGTGCTACGCCG